>CAXTCQ010000104.1:0-25511 GCA_964242965.1 uncultured Calothrix sp.
AGTAGGGGGAGATGGGGGGAAGTGGGGAAATGTAAACTCCTAACTTTTAACTCTTAACTCCTAACTCCTAACTCTTAATTCCCTACTCCCTACTCCCTCATAAAAAACTAATTATTAAAAAGTGATTTTGCTTACTAATAACTAACGATAAAAAGTCCAGAATATAAAGTATATGTATGCAGGCACTTCAGGGATTTAATTAGTACATTGTATCGGCATCTTCATGAAAACTCATTTTCTCGGATCCTAAATTATCAGAATTATGAGGAGCAAAAATGATTGTTGTCAAGTATATTCTTGTTTTATTTTTTTTGCTAGGAGGACTACTTGCATCCTTATTGCAGATGGGATATGCATTGGATGAGGCTGATATTGAAAGATTTTCAATGTGGACATTTGTTGCAACTGTAATTGCTAGTTTACCTAGTCTATTGTGGTGATTATAGCTATTATCATTTGCAGACAATTGGTAAGGGCACGGCAATGCCGCGTCCCTAAATTATAAAGATTTATTAAAGTAGGTAAGGTTGTAGGTTGGGTGTAGCGTAAGCGAAACCCAACATTTAATACTTGGGTTCCACTTACGTTCCACCCAACCTACGCCTATTATCATTTGCAGACAATATATTGGTAGGGGCACGGTAATGCCGCGCTCCCAAATTATGAAGATTTATTGAAGTAGGTAAGGAAGTTTATCGATATTTTAATATTCTCCTGTATTTTGAGTAAAATTACTGGCATTGTATTTTCAGGCTTTTTCTAGCCGAGATAAATCGCATCAACCAGTCAGTATAAAAAATTCGTTTACTTGCTTTTGTATCCTTCAAATCATCGACTTTATCGATGGTGCGTTACGCTCCGAAGAAACCACCTTACAATTTAATTTTTTTAACATAGCAGTTCGTTTTATAACTTCTAAGGGGTTCTGACTCCTAGTAAATGTCACAATTAATGAAATGAATCAATAGTTTTAAATATTTCTACTGATTTACTTAATGCATAGTAACGGCTATAAAAAAATAAGGGGTGACTGCATGAAAGTACAAAATTTATACTAGATAGTCATCAAGTGTTAATAATGATGACTGGGAGTTAACAGGGTGAACAGCATACAACTTGGCAGCAATGAGCTAGTCTGCGTAGACTATAGCGATTTATTAGAAAAAATTTTACGAGTTCTACAGAATCATAAAAATCAGAAACTGTTTAAAACTTCTGATGATGGCAAACGTCTACGCATCGATATTGATGCGATCGCATTTCAAGTTGCTAGTTTACAGGTTGACAATCCGTTGGGTTCTTCTGCTAACAGCGTGCGTTGTGCGACTGTTAATTTTAGCCCTGGTTCTAAAGAACGTTTTCCAAATCAAATTCGAGAGATAAGAGATTGTATCAAGCAATTATTAGAGTCCGGATTGGGAGATAGTTCTTCGATTGAATTTGTTGCGAGTTTAGTTACAGACTTGCAGGATTTCAAAGGTGGCAAGGCTGACTTAGACTTTACCTACGACTTTAAAGGGCATCAAGGTTTGCAAAAACAGAGGTTGACTTTCAATGGTAAAAATTCTGACTACAGAGAAATACTCAAAGTTCACAAACTGACTATCGCTGTGCAGAAAACCTCTGATTTTGAGGTAGAGTTGCGGCAGGGCTTAGAAAACTATATCAACGTTAATTTTGCAGGTGCTAATGAAGAACAAAGAGAAGATTTGGAGTATATTCTTGAAGATTTAGAAAAAGACACTAAATCAGATTTTTATAGATTAAAAAATATTATCAATCAAGAAACTCTAGGAAAGCTGAAAAAGCAAGCGCAAATAAATTATTTAGAGTTTTTGTTAGAAAATATTAATATAAATGCCAGTAAGGGTTATGCCGAAGGTGCAATTTATTTACAAGATTTAATTAGAAGGTTGAAACTTGTAGAAAATTATATCAACGATTTCACAAGACCGGATGGGGATTATTTGGTAAATTATGGCGGCACTTCCGTCAATTACAAAGACCTTTTTTCGCGTGGTGAAGCCTTCGAGATGTTACCAATTATTCCCAAGATAGATGGTTACTTGGGAGAAACCAAAAATGATAAGCAGGGAGAAATTGAATATATATTCGGTCTAAAATTAAAGTTTGATGGCAAGGTGCAAGCGTATGGTGGTAGAAATGTTTTTGATTATCATCTGAATTCGCTAAATCCAGACAGTGAAGAACATAAAGCGGGGTTAGCAGATTCTCTAAAGAGCGAAATCTTTGCCAGAAAGGTTTTAAAAATAGCATTTTTGTACTATTTCTTATTTGCGTCTCGTAATGACCCATCAGTCGAGGGTTGTGATTACAATTTAGAACTATCATACAATCCCGTCACAGGATTTGAACAATCAATATTGCCAATCCTGAAAGGTTCTGATGATGACGCAAAACGAAATTTGTTTCGTAAGATTCTGGAAGGTTTCACAAAATTTAATGTCCAGAAAAAAATAACTCGTTTGAAGGGATTACTACGAAATATTCTTAAGCAAAAGACTCCTTTTCCTCAACGGGAGTATCCACTACATATTTATGTCAAAAAAAGTATCCTTGAGGATAATACCACCAATGTTTTCAAAAACAATACATTTTTTAAGCCTGTTTTAAGAGGAAATCCTAAAGAAGTATTGAAGTATATATCTATTGGGGAAGCAAAAGCACATGAAAATTCTCTTTTTACTCTTCCTGCCAAAATTACTATTAGGGATATTCACTTTTTTGCTACTGATGACAAAGAAACTTTTGGGATGGAGTACGATTTAACGGGTATTCGTACTTTACCTGTAATTTTTGCACCTTTAAAAGATAAAAGCTGTCAGCAAATTTATAATAAAAATTTCACACATCGACGGCTGATATTTTTTCCTTACAGTCTAGAAGATAATAAATTAGAATCTCACCAAGCTTTCGTTTATCGGTTTACCTTTGCTTTGCTTGCTTATATTTGTTTGCAGGTGTTATTGTCAAAGCAAAAGAGGTTATTTATACCAATTTTGCGGTTGCATCTGAACAACAAACAAGATGATGCACCCATAGAAAAATTTATAGTCTCATTATCTGGAGTATTATCTCATTTATTCAATGAAGAACATCGCTCAAATGCACAGGGAATCGATATTAGAGATTTGCAAGGTAAAGGTAAATTTAAAATTCCCAATGTAATGAGTTCTTTGTACTCGGTTTTACCTAAAAAATTTATTGTTCCAAATGCCTCTCAATCAGGACAAATAGACAAATTAGCTATTGTGATAATTTCTAGTAGAGAAAGCGATAGCAGGTGGGGTAGTTCACAGAAAATCTCCAATTTGATGGGAGAAATTGTCGGAGTAAGGTATCTAGATAATACTGTCAGAGTCCAGTTACTCAAAACATTCTCTGACAACTATAACCACCAACAAATGTTTACAGAACCCACTGTTGTTATCGAAGAGGTAGCAAAACTTTACAAAATGGGGTATAAGCATTTTCTTTATATTGCTAAAGCACCATATTCGAGTACATTACATATGACACAGACGGAGGATGACGAAGGATTATTTTTTATGTCAAGAGATATCATTAAAGCTTTAAAAGCACATAATGATATCAAGATATACCCGATGTTTTTTGATAAATACTATGCTGTAAAACGAGAACCAGCTAAGGCAAGTTCTTTGTATATACAAGACACAATTGAACTGACAAATTTGGTAGATGACCCTAGCAAGCAGTCTATTGTGTTTTTTAATTTGTTTAATGGCATTGATATACCTGGTGAAGAGAAGAACTACAACGGTGTTATTTCTTACGCTACCTTGTTAAATATTTACGAAGGTATTCTTGATGATGAAGATATCTATAAGGGCCTAATTTTCAAAGGTTTATTAAAAGATAATATTTTGCAGTATTTGACCTTATTCCACTTCTCCCGATATCAAAAAGCGAAAGATATTCATCTTAAATTAGACCCTTATGAGAATTTGATTGGAGATAAGTCGGTTGGTAAACTCTCGCTATTTAATCATATGAGAGACAAGGGTGAATTTAACTCTTTGGCGTTTTTATCTCATGTGAGAAAAGTATTAAATGTGCAGTAGAATCCTATCCCGCAAGTGTGGGGGGAAGGAGAGACAGTGCGTTGTTCCTGCCGTCAAAAGGAATAAAAAGCTTATAAAATATCTCTCTCTTCCCTCTTTCCTCTGTGTACTCTGCGCCTCTGTGGTTAAATAAAGAACTTATTTACCACAGAGACACAGAGAACACAGAGAAATAAAAGAAGTTTAAACAAAAATAGAGAAACGACGAAAAAGTAAACTGTAATGAAATCAAAAATAGCAGAAGATTTAGGACGTTTGTTTGAAGTAGGTTTTAATATCGGAATCCTTGCCTATATCGAACAAAATCAAATTAAACACAGATTTGGAAACTTATATCGTCAAGAATTGCAGCAGCTAAAGTTTCCAAAAATGCGATTGCGAATTGTAGATAAGGTTATTAGCAGTCTGGAAAGAGAAATGGCTGATACTTGGAGTACATTCTTTCTCCAGAAAGGGTTTTTAAGCGGCTTAAATTTTTTTGGCGAATATCTCAAATCTACAGGTTGGCATCAGCCACAAAAATTACAGCATTTAGAAGTTTTATATTATCAATGCAAATTTTGTGGCGATAATAGCGTTGGTATATATGATACTAAAAGTGATGCTCAGTGGTTTGGAGAGGTATTATCTCAATTTGGCAATTTAGATAATATATCTCAGCAGATTGGACGTTATAAACAAAAAGGTGATTTTCTCAATGCTGATACTTTACTCCTATTAAAATACCGCAGACAATATCGAATTATTTGTGTTGACTTATCAATATTTTCCATCAATTCAGATGATGATGTCAAAAACCTAGATTATGTAGAAATTATTCGGCGTTTATTAATCAAGGATATTAGCTATTTACGCTCAAAAAGTGTTTTCTCAAATCTTCGCATCGATACCGAATCTTTAGGCTTAGATTTTTCAGAAGATTTAAAGAATTACTTTACAGCTTTTAAATTTAGAGATAAAGAAAGTGCCAAATTAATTCAAGCTGCGGGTTATGCTCATAGTTTCTACGAATTTCTCCAAGAAACTGCCCTTATCCCAGATACAGCGAACTTGGTATTTAACTCAATCGGGTATAGCGATCGCGGACTGAGTGCAATGTCTATCCGTAAGGAAAATATAGATGTTTTGAAAAGCTGCTATCAAATTTACAAGCATGATTCAAGTCCTAAAGAAATTCCCGAAGCACGCAAGCAGGTGTTAAATCGCATTAAGCGCAGTGCTTATGGTAGTTTTGAGCGGGGTAGGGAATTTGTTGATTCTCTTTTAGAAATTCCTCCAAACAAGATAACCCTTTTACCTCCTCACCAAGAGCGAATCACTGGATTTTTCAACTCGGTTGCAGAAGTTCCCACAGAATTGATGCAGGAGTTGAATTTAACTGGAACTATGAATCTGCGACAAGCTCATGCTGAATTAATTAAAAAAGCCTTGGTTTCTGAGGATATTTATATATTTTTAACTGGAAATCCTGGAATTGGTAAAACTACGGCAATTGTCGATTTTCTCAAAAATCATATAGACGAAGGTTTTCTTTTCTTTTACGTAAGTCCGAGGAAACAAGTTAATTTAGATATTATCGAAAAGTTTAAGAATAAAGAAACGGCAAAATTGTGTGATGAACGGTTATTAGCTATCAACAGCTACAGCAACTTAATTGCAGATAATTTTGGACGCTATACTGTTCAATACACTTGGAATCAACGTCAGGGTAAGTTTGTGGAATCGGCTGTTGAGTTTCTTGATAGTAGCACGATTGAGCAACACTTCAAGCGTTCAGATAGGCTTCAAAATCTGACGGACGACGTGATTCAAGATAAAGGGCAAAAAAGCAAGGGGGTTCTCAATAGCATTTGTGAAGCGATATCTACGATTGTTGAACGCCAACTTTCTAATAATATTATCGCTACTGCTTCGATTCAGTCTTTGAAAATAACAGGTACTGACAATACTTTAAAGCATTTTGAGAAAATCTTTAGAAATGCCTACAACGAAAGAGAAGCTACAGTCTTTCCCCAAAAGATGCAAGAGATTTCCCGGAGAATTAAACATTTATTCATCACGATCGATGAAATAACTGGTGATGATGGTGGTGTGGAATTTTTAGATGGTATTCATCAGATTATCTCGAAATATAAATTAATGGATTCTCAGCATGGGTTTAACACTAAGGTGATTGTTGCCGATGCTTCTATAGTTGATAAAAATGTCATCAATCAACACCTTTCTGAAACTTCACCCGAACCAGACAAAATATATTTTCGCCGTGCGGTGGATGTTGCTCAACCTCTTTCAGTACAGCCATTACAATTCAAAGGTTTACCTGCAACTGTTATTAATGCTAACTCCTACCCAGCGAATAGTTTATCTATAACTTATAAAGTACTAGTCGAGTCATGTAAATTTAATGAAGAATCACGCTTAAAACAAAAGTATAACTTAGAGGCGAGCCTGGAAGACGAGATTTTGAAAGATATTGAAGCTTTACTTAAACGCTCAGATATCGACCAGTTTCTAGTTTATATCCAAAATAAACGCAGATTAGGAGAATTAATTGAAAAAATTCGCAATAATCGGGGACAATTTGAGAAATACACGGATTATATAGAAATACACGCTAATATCTCCGAGCAAGAAAAGCAAGAGATACAAAAGTTTCAAGAAAATGTCAAAGTTATTTTTATGACTGCTTCTGGAAGTCGGGGTTTATCCTTTCCCAAGGCAAAACACATTCTTGTAGAAATCCCCAAATTTGAGATTGAGAAAAACCTGATGGAAGTGATTCAGGTTATTTATAGAGGTCGTGGGGATGATAAGATAGATAGTCAGGATAAAGAGTTAGTTTTTTACTTATCAGAACGCTCAGTTTATTATCAAGATGACCGAGAAATTTCTGTACAAGAAAGTGTCCTGAGCCTATTAAATATCTTATTAATTTTAAAAGCCTCTATTATGACTAGAATATTTGGTTTTGGTCGTATAGGACGCGATAATTTTATTATTATTCCTATTGGAGGTAAATCTGTCTTAGCTGCTGGTGAAACATTCTCCGCTCAAATGGCAAATCTCATCAGTCAACTCAAGAAAGAACAGGTTAGAAATAGAAGTAATCCTTTACCAGAGAAAGTTTACACCAGCTTGGAAAAACTTCTGGGAAATGCAGAATTTGTTGTCAACAATACAACAGAATCTAATTATTTAGCATTGCAGAAAACATTTAACCGTGAGTTTTCTCAAATTTCTACCACCTTAGATAAATTACTCGATTTAGGCAAAATCGAAGCAGGATACATTAGCGGTAGCTTGCTGGTAGTGCCGATTACCGATAAAACTTTGGAAGAAACTTACCAAATGGGGTTGCTTGATATTGGCAACTATGCTAATGAAGAATTGTGGCAAAATATGCAAGAAATTAGCCGCAGCAAATCTTATCCAGAAAGCTTACGTTCTGCGATTAAAGATGCCATAGAGTTAGTGAAAAAGCTTAGGGATGGAGTTCAAAAAACACAGAGACTCGAACAGAATAATCAAAGTTTGGATCAATATTATGCAATGCCATTATTTGCATTTATTAGCGGTGAGGTAATGAGTGAATATTTTGCCAACGAACCCGACGAACCTGAAGATGAGCGCTTCCGAGATATTCTAGCTACATATACGCGCTTATTGTATCCGGTTGGTAATATTCTACCTATTGGACATAACTATAAAGATTTTCCCTTTGTTGTTTTTAGAAGTTACAGTTTGGAAGAAATGAGGCAAAAAGTTTTTACAGATAAATATATATTAAGTTCTAATGAGTTGAATATATTGAATTTAATTCTTTCTAGAGAGAATTAGTATTAAGTTAAGGGTATTTGTAGTATTTGTAGGTTGGGTGAAGCGAAGCGGAACCCAACAAATGCCTACCCATTGTTAGGTAACGAAGGATAATTAAGAGATAGGCAAAAGCGAGAAACTTCGGGAACTGATATCTTGCACCCATCATTGCTAAATGACAATAATAACTAAGTGCATATTGATTTCTCGTCTATGTTCCCACCCGCATCGGGTTGCAAACCCGATGCTAATAGCCCAAGTCCTTTAAAAAGGACTCTCCTTCAAAAATATTATTCTGCTACATAGTATTTGTAGAATTGTGATTTATGCGGACAGGTGCAAAATTTGAGGGAACATGAAAGGGTAGTACCGATGCTGGGTTTAAAGCGAAATTCAATGGACGGATGAACAGCAAGCGCGATGGGAAGCCGAACGTGAAAAATTTTACCAACGTTGCAAGCTAATATTTGATAAAGTTAAATCGGAATTAATTGAAACCCACTACAACTGGTTTATTGCAATTGAGCCTGATGCCTATGTTGGACTTTAAAAACATCCTTTTAGGAATGGCTGCGTATTTTGTTTTTGGTGCGTTACTCTAAGAGAATCCGCAACCTAAGTTTTATATCTACTTTTGTTTAACTTTTATCTGAATTTGTAACTATGACTTCCGTTTTTGGCTATATTCCTCAATCAGACTCACCACCTCCTGCGAATCTCGCTCTCCCAACGATGTATGATTTACCAAGTGAGAGCTCAGAAGAACCCGGTTTGCCTGACGAATTTCATTTTTTACAGCCTTTACTTTTATATTTAACTTTTGTGCCGACTAATTGGAACCCTGACCTGGTTTACAGTGCTTGTGACCTTAATCTTTACTACGATACAAGCCATACGCTATGGTATAAACGCCCAGATTGGTTTGGTGTGGTGGGAGTTAGCAGATTATACCAAGGAAAAGATTTAAGGTTAAGTTATGTAACTTGGCAGGAGAAATTAAACCCTTTTGTTGTAATAGAATTATTGTCTCCAGGTACAGAAGAAGAAGATTTAGGAGAAACCGAACAACAAGCAAATAAACCACCGACAAAGTGGAAAGTATACGAAGAGATTTTGCAAGTCCCCTACTATATAGTATTTAGTCGCTACACCAATGAGATTAAGCCATATACACTCGTTGGCTCACGCTACGAAGCAATGGATTTTAGTAGCGACGGACGTTTATTGATGCCGGAATTAGGTTTAAGTTTGGGGCTATGGCAAGGTATATTTCGAGGAATTGACAAATTATGGTTACGGTGGTTCACTATTGCCGGAGAATTAATACCCTTTCCGGAAGAGGAAGTTGAGTCAGCAAAGCTTGAAGCTAACTCAGCCAAACAAGAGGCTAACTCAGCGAAAGTAAAAGCGGAAAAACTTGCAGAAAAATTGCGTCAGTTAGGAATAAATCCTGATGAAATCGAATAATTTCCTATATTCCAATATTCTAAATCTCACATCTGCCGTTACTAAATTATTGGAGATTTAACGATAAAAGGGCAGTACCAGCGCGATACGGCTTCAGCCGTTGCCAAGAGCATTGCACAAGTGTCTGTTGCGTGAAAAATGCTCCTACAATATAAATTAGATATTGGTTATAGATAAAAAGCATGACTGAAACTAAAGTTACCCGTCGGGGACGGATTTTTCCCGAAATTGAATGGATGGATGAACAGCAAGCGCAAAGGATAAGCCGAACGTGAAGAATATTTTCCTAATTTGCTTCTTTTCCTAAAGTTTCCCTAATATGATTTTCTAACCATTCCTCATACTTTTCGAGTGAAGCAACTTCAGCAATTAATTGATGGCGTTTTTTTCTGATATTGGCTAAGTGTTGAATCAATGCGTCGCCATTCATCATACTTTCGACTTTTACTGTAAACTCTTCCTGCGATAGTTCTCTACCAGCAAATGCACTGCTGTCAAGTTTATCTATTCTTGCCCAGCGAGCTAATTGTTCGGGGGTTGGTTGATTGGTAGTTTCTGACATAAAGTTTAGTTATGTGAATATTTTATTTTAATCAAGTAGTTGTAACCGACGTTTAAGTTCTATTTCCTCTAAAACACTTTCTGCTGTATACTCTGTAACCACAAGCTCTCGTACATAATCTGTTTCTATGAATCCCAGGTCAATATAAAATTGTTTAGCCCTTTTTGTTGCTAAAGCTTTGACTACGCCACTAAACCCTTTTGATTGGCTTTCTTTTATAATACCTTCAATTAGAGAAGTAGCTGCCCCTCTGCATTTGTAAATATTTTCTTGGGTTGGTTGTTCGATTACGTTCCAGGGTGCATTAGTAAGTGAATCGATGATAATTGCTTGTTTTGATATAAAATCAATATCGATATATCCATCTGAAATGATTGCTGCTGATTGTATTTTTCCAGATTCATCTACAACTCCTCTAAAATTATATTCACTGAGAGAAGAAAATGCTAATTCTCTTACTTTAGCCACACAATCACCAAATTTTGTATCAAAAATTTTGTTGATGTCACCATTATAAAAAATATTGATATATTCCGTACATTTATTACTCCATCCAATTAGCTGCCTTCTAAAATCTGGAAGCGTGCCATCTACATATAAGAATACATTCATAATTTAATTACCCATCTGAATTAAGCTCATCTTCATACAGAATTAACTCTTCTAAGCTCACTATTACTTCGTTACCATTTAACGCACTAAAAATCAACCCCAAGTATTTGAAAAGCTTGTTTAATGCCTTGGGCTAAAGGATATTTTTGTTGCTGTGCATAAAGTTCAGTAGCTTGACGATAAGCTGACCATATTTCACGGAAGTTTTCCACCTGACCATCTTGACCTTTGATGTTGAGTAGAACCCAAGCTAAATTATGATATGCCTCTGCATAATCTGGTTTCAAATGGACTGCTTTTTCTAAATATGAGCGTGCTTGCTGCCATTGCCTCTGTTTGCCAAGCAAGGAACCTAAACGAAATTGTGTAAAGGCATCAGGCGGAAATTTCTGATTGTAAGCCCGCCCTGACTCATGCTAGGGCTTACTATAAAGCTACAAAATTATAAATCTTCCAAAAAGCGATAAAGGAATACGGTTCAGTTAAGGATTATTAGTGGGCATTACAGAAGTGTAGAGACGCTCTCTTTCGCGTCTCTACATTAGGTTAATGGTTGATTTACAGTTTTAACTGAACCGTATTGGGACTACTACCACTTGATGATATTACACTTTAGTCCTGCCCAATGACCTATGCATACCTGCTCGACACCAACATAGTTTCAGTTCTGGTAAGACATTAAGAATATTTTCCTATTGTTAAAAATAGTTCCCCACACAGTTTTATTTTGCTCGATAACTTGCTGCAAGCTACGCTTTATTTTTAGCGTATAAAGTTTCTGATTGCTATAAATTGACCGTACATCCCATTCACGAGCTAAATTAGCCCCAAAGTACGAAACGGTATTCTTGGATTGGGGTTCAAATTTGAACTACGCGAACGAAGATGGTATCGCGTCCCAAGAACAAGTACTAATACGGGGCTTTCTTGGTTGTATATTTTAATTGTAACTATGACTGATATAAATGACACAACAGTAATTCTTCCCGACCACATCCGTATAATTGAGCGTAAATCAGAGGGATGGCTGTTTAAAGCTATGAAGCCATTTTTTACGCGCAAGAGTGTTGATATTAACGATTTTTCGCTACTTTACAGTATTAATACTGAGTAAATACTAATCGAACTGTTCCGCATTAATGGAGGCAAACTTGGTTTTTATCTTGCCAATTTACGGTCTAAACAATTTTATTACTGCGGTAAGACCTACGTATCCGTTAAACCTAAATTAATTGAAATTGGGATTGGTCGAGCCGATCCACTTTTATAAAGTTCGTAATTGCGGCACTTACGGTTCTATGCACTTCCTGTTTCTACTTTTTGCGTAATTCCTGTGTAAACTCGTTTACAGCGTCGTATCTACCCGACAGGGATATTTAGGTTAGTCGTAGGGGCGGGGGAACCCCGCCCCTACAATACCGTGTGCTAAACTGATTTTCGCGCCCATTCAGGAAACAGCCCTGCCCATCAATTGGGGGGCTTTGCGTAAGTCCCGTGAATCTACGAAACGAATTTAATCTTCAAAGAATCAGAAAAATTATGTTTACTAATCCAATCCTGAACTTCCGGAGTAAACAAACTTAAAGACGCACCCTCCTGATTTGCAGCAGCTTTCAGCAATCGCAATACCGCTTCAGGTACTTCATCCGAATTAAGACTATTCCAAGACAGCTTTAATTGTTCGATTTTACGTTCGCACTTGATAAACTCAGCATCATTCTTCGGATAACCAACTTCTTTGATTTCTGTATCTAAAAGTCGAATTTGCTGGACAGTATTTTTAAACGCTTCGACTTTAGCAAGTAAATTCAGCATATCATCATTAGTGCTGGGCATTTTTTGATTTAAGTAGCTTTTCCAGGCTTCCCTAAATGCAAGTTCGATGGATTTTTTTAAATTTTCTACGCTTGACTTTAAATATTTACCATTAAAGTTATTATTATCAATAATCCAATCAGGATTATTTCGGAAGTTTTCTTCAGCAGTGGTAACAATCTTCAACATAGAAATAGCCTTTTGAGTAAAATCAATATTATCAATTCCCCGTTTACGAAAAGCTTTTAGCGCTTCCACAATCGCTGAAATAACTGTAACAGCATCAGTAATTTGGTTTTGCCTAGTTTGAAATGCCTCTAAATTACTGATAAAGTTTTGTTGAAGTTTTTTGTCTTGTGAGAGTTTAATAAGTTGCTGAGATTTATCGAGAAGCATTAATTTTCACCTTTAATATTAAGTCCGCTTAATTACTTGTAAAGAAAAGATAGGCTCGTTCGTAATTACGCTACCCTACGGGAACGCATACAGCGCGAATAGCGCCAAATATGTTAAGAGCGCTGAAGCGCAACTACGAACGAACTTATTATAATTGTTCATTCGGATAAGAGATAATTTCATTAATAAGATTTTTTAAGTTTACTAAACCTTCTCCAATCGCTTGATGACAAGATTCTACACTAGTTCCCGATGCTACTTGTAAATCATCTATACGATTTTTTGCTTCCAAAATCGAAGCATCGAGAAAATTATTGGTATAACGGAGAAAATCATCAAAATCAGTAATAACTTTTTGATAATCTTCGCTGAGTAGCTGCAAAATTTTGCCTGAGTTACAATCTGGATTTTCCTTTTCAACTTGGATGCGCTTAATTGTCTCCTGAAATTTGGTAATTGCAGTCAGACTTCGGAATTGCTTTAACATTTCGGTCATTTCATCAACGCTTTTACTACCACGCACAACTGCTGCATCTTGTGCATTCTCCAGTGCTGATTTTATCGCGTCGATTACGTCTTTCTTATTGGTATCCCCAAACTCCGATACTAAGATTTGATATTTACCCAACTGACGTTCGTATTCTTCGTGAATCGCTTTTTCTAACAGTTCATCTACCTGCTGACGTGCTTTAAAGATTTCTGGAAATTTATCGCGGACATCATCAGGAATTTCGCATTGAGGTTGCCAAGTTTTTCTAACTTTCTCTAATGGTTCGAGAATTTGAATACTATCAATAATTTGAAATTGAGTTGAACTACCTTTAGTGCAAGCAATTCGACTTTGCACAGTTTCTAATAAATCCTTGCGATGTTTTTTAAGAGACTCAAGCAGTTTTTTCCAACTCGGTACGCGAGTTATATCATTATTTTCTATCTCCAAAAACAAAGCATTTACCAAATCAATAGAATTAGTCGCATGTCCCCCCATTATCGCACCTATAGCTAATAATTCCACTGCTGCGGGTACGGGGTTCCAAGGTTCCCCTGACTCACGGGGGTAACGTCGAATCGACTCCAAGACGTGCTGACTCCATCTTTCCAGTTGCTTGGAGTATGTGCGAAAATAGCGATCGCCATTTGCAAATTTCCAGTTTTTATGATGGCTGTATAGTAGGATACCTTGGAATGCGATCGCAGTTGCCCGAAACTCATCTGCGTCATTGGGGTTAAGGGGAAGCGATAATTTAACCCCAGCAATCGTTTCTCTCGTCACCTTGGGACTATAAAAAACAACATTTTTTTGTTTAAAGATTTTGTTACCTTTATCATCCTCCTTTTCCTTTGTACTTGGTGTCCGGGCAAAACTGCCTTGGAGTAGCATTTCAGCATCCCAATCAATTCTTTCAAGAATTGCCGGATAAATAAATTCGCGCAACAATTTCCCTAAATATTGCGGTAAATCTCCTTCATTATTCCAATTGTCTAAAATCTGGAGTCTTTCTGTCAGTTCATCGGGAATCAGATTTTCTTGGATATCGACAATTTGAGACTCGACTTTATAGGTTTTTGCAGACTCGGTAACTCGTTGTTGTCGATTTATTTGCGGTTGCGATACAATCTTAACTTCTGTCGGTTGAATTACCCCAAGGGTCGGCAAATTAAACGCAGTATGTACTTGAATTGGTAAATCACAAAGCTTATCGCTATCAGTCCATAAATCGATGAGTATCTCCCGACGTTGAAAGTTTTGATTATCTTTGGCTTTAATATCTTCTTGAACTAAAGTACTTAATCGCTTCTTACCAAAATGTTCGCGCAAACTAACGGATGGGAAATGTCCTTGTTTAATCGCTTCAATTCCATTTTCAAGGACATATTTTAGCACATCTTTAATCAAAATTCGCGGACTAAAGTTATCTGTACTAACCCGACTAACCATTTGTTCTAAAGCTTTAGAAGTAAATGGATATAAACCCATTTCATTTACATTCCCAAAACCTGTATGACAAGCTTCCCGATGTTCGCACTCGTTACAAGCACTTAAAAGCGGTTTGCGTTGGTAATTTTCTGCTTGATTGTATGAATCTGCCCAATTGAGAATTTCTGGATCTTCTAAACGGACTGCATTCAAATATCTCGAAACAAATTCTTTGATATCAGCTTGAGTAATTAAAGATTGGTCGCTAACCGTACCAATATCAAGGTTGACGCTGAATGTAACGCGCTGTTTTACTGTATCAAATGTGCTAATTAACCCTTGGAAATAACCTGTGGTACAAGCTAATGCTGTTCGCATCGCACATAGCGGTTTACTTCCCGGTTGTTGGGGTCGTGCTAAAACTGCTTCTAATACTTCTCTATCAATACCTTGTAATTTAGCGAAATCTTCAATTAATAGAACTAATTCGATATTTTGTTCGGCTAATATTTCTCTAACTTCGCGCATTATTCGTAGCAAATCTTCGCGTCCCAAATTTAATACTTGGGTAATCGCTTCGTCTAGGTGTTGATTTAGCCAATCGACAGTAGCTTTTTGAATATTTTCATTATCAAGGAGAAAACCGTAAAAATCTTGAACTTTCTTCCCTGCTTTTTGCCAATTTAATTCACTAAGCGGTAAATCTTCTAAACCAAATTCTCGTCTTTCCTCAACAACTTCGATTTTATCGTGATATCCCAAAATATGGGTAACTAAACGATGAATAATTCCGTTATCTTTTAACCAAATTTCGCGGAAAAATGGGTCATATAATAAAGAATCTAATTCTTCAACAAGATAATCTTGTTCCTCAGTCAGTTTGCTGCGATCGCGTTTACCATTGTCCCCGACTGCTGCTGCTAATTGGTTTAAAAGCTGTACCCTTGCTTGGGTCTCTGTCAGCGTATTGGTTGCACGATTAACTCGCTGACGATATTCTGCAAACTTTTCTCCCTCCATCCCTTCCAAAATCAAAGTGATGATATCTTTTAAGTTCGTGCCAATTTTGGGAATTAATAGTACTTTACGTTTATTTGTAGATTTAATATTAGCTTGCAACCACCGAATCAAATGCGATTTTCCAGTTCCCGAACTACCTAAAACTGGTACAAACGCAAAATCTGTCTCTGCTAAAAAGTCTTTAAGAAATAATTCTTCATTATATTCAATCCGCGATGCATCAGAATCTCGAATCAATTCTTGCCGATACATCGCAATGGGATGATGGGTTGCCAAAAACAAGTGATTTTCAGGTTGCGTTGCTTCGACATCCATAACGCGACGCACCCTGTCCAAATTCCAGCAAACAAACTTTTCAAAAGCCATAAATTTTACTCAAAATAATATCAGAACTTATGCAAAAACTCTCTCTAATCTTTACTATCTTAAACGCACACTATATATCCTCTTCTTTCTTCGTGTCCTTCGTGTCCTTCGTGGTTCATTAAATTGAAAATTAATGTAGGTTGGGTGCAACGAAGTGAAACCCAACAAGAACGTTGGGTTACGCTTCGCTTCACCCAACCTACAAACCTACAAAGCTAACAGCGTAAGTGCTGAATATGCGAGACCCGACCATCATCATCGACTTGGTTATTGATTTTAGGCAACAGCATTAAATCAGCATCTGATTTTCTATCGAGTTTAATATAACCTTCATCTTGAAGTCGGAATAACGCAAAAGCAGTACCCGTAGAAAGATGATTGGGTGAACGACGACCAATTTTGCTTTCAACTTCTTCTCGAAACTTCCCTGTTTCAAACAAAGGGCATTTTGTTGCAAGTCGAGTTATAAAATCTTTAGTTGTAATCTCCTCTTGCCCAGCGAATAAATCCTGGAGATTTCGCTTGATATAAATACTCGGGTCGGGAACCGTTACCGTTTTTCCACCTAAACCATGATGCCAAACAAAACCCAAATAACACATCCAATCATCCATTTGCACAAATAAGCGATCGCTTGACATTTTCAGGAATTCACCGACTTTCTGTTCGCTGACACGAGTTTCGACTTCTTTGCCATTTCCAGGTGCATCGTAAATATCTTGTGCTAAGTACCAAGCACAAACTCGACCGAAGTCTTCTTCGTCTTCGTTTTCACTCGCAAAAAGTAAGTTAGTTAGGGTATCTGGTAATAATTTGTCACCCAATTCCGGGTTTTTCGCATCTTCGGATAAGTTAGGATTAATTGCGATCGCATTATCTTCTTTAACTAATAGACCGCATTTTATACTTTCCCTAAGTGCATCATTGAACATCGGACGAGGGGTACTTTTTCCCTCAACTAATTTATCTGGGGAAACTATTCTTTCCAATACTTCAACTTTTTCGCTTTGACCTTTTACATGGAGTAAATATCGAAATATCCCTCGCATTCTGCTGGGGTGTGCTAATCCAGTTTTTAAAACGCTCATAATTAAGGGAGTAGGGAAAAGGGTATAAGAGTATTTTACTTTTCGTTACATGTAGCAGTCCTATATGAATTAGTATAAAACGAACCACAGAGACGCAGAGTACGCAGAGGAAGAGAAGAAGAGGAGGAATTTAAGTGCAAGCTTTGAGAACCTCTCAGCACTCTTCCTCTGTTTCCTCTGTGACTCTGTGGTTATTTCATCCATATTTTATTTCATAAACCAATCTCTATACAGAAAGAGTCAAATTTCAACTGGTTGCCTGAGAAAATATCAATTAATCTTCTATCGGTTCGACTGGGGTCGGGTGTATCTATAGGTAGTAAAATAATACGTGGAGCTTGAGATATATTATTTTGAGATAGATAGTTTTCCGGACATTTTACCCCTTGAGGATGATAAATTAATGTCGGAATGGGCGGTATCATGATTGGTTGATATTTTTCAAATAAGAAAATGAAGCTATTGGGAATTTGGTTAATTTCCTCAATCAAGCTTGAGTCTAATTGATAGGGGATAATCATATTTATAATCCCCTGTTCAACTAACCATTTAAATGCTCGATTGAGTATATGCTTTTTGTCTCTTAAAGATTCATAAAAAATAACTAATAATTTCTCACTTTTTAGTAAACTTTGTAATTCTTTACCTACAAAATAGTTGGGTTGTTGCCATACAGGAAGCTGTCCGAACATATTTCCGGAAAAGGGTTTTACTTTATTTTTACGGCAAACAGCACAACCCCCGCAAGCACGAGAAACTGTCACTTTTCTCGTTTGTGCTGAAATCGTGTATGCTTCGGCAAATATTTCGGAAATGCAACGTTGTGCTGTCAAAGCTTCCTTCATTAATCGGAGATTTTTATAACTCCAGCTTTGCCGTTGCTGACGGATTGGTTCAACATTTAATTGCCAAGTTAGTTGTTTAGAATGCAATTGATCGCAAATGCGAATAATTCGAGAATTTCTATAATATTTCCAAGCTAAATCGTAACTTTCTTCCGATTCAAAATCTCTTCTTTGAGGAGGTTCTCTCACGTCTATCTCTATTAAACCAGCCCGATTCATCAACGTTAACGTGCGGATATTCCAAGCAGTATTTTGGTCGCTGTTCATATCAATATACTTCTCTTTATACGAGGGAGGTATATCAATCGGAACGCGATATTTCCCATCTACAGGTTCTTTTCGATTAAACATACTCTGCCAACGCAGCAAACCTTTTTCAACAGTAATTGCAGAATTATCATTAAGGTCTTGGGCAATTTCTAAATCTTTGTTAGTATATAATGTCAGCGATATACATGCTTTCCCATCTCGACCACCACGACCGACTTCTTGATAAAAACGGTCGATAGTTTCGGGAACGCAAACGTGAATTACTGCACGTACATTTGCCTGGTCAATACCTAACCCAAAAGCCGAAGTTGCTACAACTATATCAATCTTTCCTTCGCGCCATTTTTCAATTAACTGTTCCCTTTCCTGCGGACTCGATTTTCCCGTCATCAGTCCGCATCTAGTAAATCCAGCATCGAATAATTCCTCTTGCCAATTTTCCACATCTGCAACCGTTGTCCCGTAAATAATTAACGGACGCGGTAAATGATGCACTGCTTCCAAAAGTCTTTTTTTCTTAATTTCTTCATCCTGACATTTCTTAAACCAATACGCAGGTTCTTTCCGCAACTGTACCGCAGATACAACTTGAAATTCTCCGGGTTTCCCAAATAATGTTTCCAAAGTTTCTAAACAAGATTCGGTCAGAGTTGCTGTTAGTAACAATGTTGTAAAAGAACAAAGACGCTGCAAATCCCTTCGTAAACCCGGAATTTCCTGAAAAGCAGGGCGAAACCCATCACCCCATTGTTCGACCATGTGTGCTTCATCGACAACTAAATACCGCAACATCCTGTACTTTGCAGCTTGATACAGTGCGGGTGCAAGCGACTGCATTAAAGCTTCGGGAGAGGTAAAGATGATTCTTTGGGTTCCCGCACGAATGCGCGAGCGTATCCCTTCTCTCCTCGCTTTCCCCTCCACAGAATCATCGCTATAATATGCCGTATCATGGTTAACAAAAGGTTGCAATGCCCGTTGTTGGTCGATTGCTAATGCTGTTGTTGGCACTACAACTATACTCACACCACCATTTTGAGAATTCAATAAAGCAGGTAATTGAGCGCAAAGGCTTTTTCCCGAACCTGTAGGTAAATTAATTACTAAAGTTGAATTTTTCGGCGCAGTTAAAACCGCTCGCATTGCCTCTCGCTGACCAATACTACGATATTTATCCAATTGCACGAGTTTTAAGGGGGGGTCACCGGGAACTGATTCGTAATGATAATTTTCTTCTTTAAATATCGGTACATCCGGGGGGTATAGGTCTACATCCAGCCATTCTGGTAGCCAAGTTTCAGCACTAATAAAATAAGAATCTTGTCCTTCATGGAGTATTTTAATACTACTTTTTTTCCAATCTAGACTGGGAAAACGGCTCCGAGATATTTCCAAAAAAGTTGGCAACCTCCCTCCCTGTTTTTCATCTTCTCGGCGCAATACATGACGCACTAAACTAACAATATCCCCCGACCCTGATGAGTCACGCAGCGCATCTAATAACCGTCGGTGAGATGGTTCGGAAAAATGGCTTGTATCTTCAGGGATATTACCTGTTTTGAGAATTTCTCTAAGTTTGGAGAAGGAGTCACTCATTATAATTATGGTCGTTGGATTGACCGCAATAAAAGAGCCTGATTCGTGTCATAAGTTTTGATGGGTTACAAGATCCCCGACTTCTTAAAGGATACCATTGACGAATCAGGGGTGACACCCCTCAGTCCTAGCAGTATATAGCCTTCTCGAATGCCCAAAATCCCGCCCTACCATAGAATGGTAGGGCTAATCGAAACGAAGCCTGCTGAAAGCAGGCTTTGTTCTAATTAGCCCCAGGCTTACAGCCTGGGGCGGTCTTGTAGGTTGTCGAGGGGTCTAACCCTCTATTTGCCAGCGCTATCCTTAAAGAAGTCGGGGATCTGACCCTCACAACATATCAAAATGAAGGATTACGGGTAATCTATCAAACATTATATCAATCATCCTCGTCAAATTGCGCTGGCGATCGCCCGGAGACAATTATAAAACCCGCTGAATCAAGGCGAATTCGAGGATTGCGAATTCCTTCGATAATTGCTTGATTTAATATTGTCTCATTATTAAGTTCCTTCGCTAACACTGTATCTTGCCCCTGTTTACCAAATCGGTTGAGACGCAAACGCAACTGTTGCAACCTGTTACCTAATTTTTTCTCGGCACGTAATGCACTTTGTTCGCACAATTCGACAAACGCGGGACGCTGATTGAGTAATTCTAAAGAAGTATTGCGTACTTGCCGACAAAAATCTTGCCATTTATCGGGTTCAACAAAGTTATTCAGAATCGCTAAACGACTTTTGGCAATGTTGAAATCTCGGTATCTAATCCCTTTACCCAAATAAGGACGCTGCAAAATACTTAGGAGTTTTTTATCTTCAACCGCACGCATCGGTTCGCGTCGCGCATCAATAAATAAACTTTCTACGATTGGTGGAAATAACCCATCTGCGCGTCGTTGCAAAGCTTTAAATCTGGTTGAATTGTCGGTATACTTTGTTAAGTCGGTTTCAATTACATAATTAAATCGAAAACCATACCATTCCTCACCCTCCTCTTGGCTCCAAGATTCTTCAACACGCCACATTGCAAAGGCTTGACCCCGGTCATCCCAATGAATATAAGACGATAATGCATCGACAAGTTCCTCTCCAATGCGGTGGAGTTTTATACTAGGATGTTGATTGGCAATTCTGCGGTCAAAAGTACCAAATTCTTCTAATGCACCAGCAAAAATCCGGCTCAATTCATCTGCGGCAATCAAGGTTTTATCGATAGGTTTATAACGCTTGGCTCCTGATATATTCGGATTACTCATTGGCTTAAATCTCAAAGCATCGCAAATCCAATCTTCAACCGACCGCTGGATTTCTTGATGCCGAGCATCATAATCATCTAAAGCTTGGAAATACTGGGAAGCGTTCTCATCAAAAGCATCAATTTCATCGAGCGCATTTTGTTCGCTAATTTTTACCTGTTCGGTAGTGATTTCCTGCTGTACTTTTTCTATCGCTTCTGATAGTCCATTCGCTCCCGAAGTAAACAAAATTTCTTCTAATGTTGCTAATTTGGCATCAACATAGAACTGGAGACTAGCAATCGATTGTTTGAAGATATTAAACCCGTCTTTAAATAATCGATACCAAGCATCATGAAGACTATCATCTAAATCGGAGCCAGCAAATACCGTCAAATCAAGTTGTAAAGAACGACCAATTCGATCGATTCGACCAATTCTTTGCTCTAAACGATTTGGCGATAACGGCAAATCAAAATGGATCATCCAGTCGGCAAATTGCAAATTGCGACCTTCTTCACCCGAAGCGTCACAAACAAGGATAAAACAATTCGGGTCATTTTGAAATTGATTAACGCTTTTCTCGACTTCCGCACGAGTCTTGCCTAATTGATGGTTAACAACAGTCCCTTGACCGAAACTATTACTCAAACTGCGGAAAATCTCGGTACTGACTTGCGTGAAGCTAGTAAAAACAACAATTTTTGGCAGCGTATCACCCGGTATCGGTCTTTTTATGCGTCGCTGCACCTCGTCGAGTAATTTAGTTAAATTACCTTTAAAAGATTGCAGCTTAAAGCGATCGCTCAAGTGGTATAACAATACTATTTTGAGCAACTCAATGCGATCGCCATCTTCGGAAGGTTGTTTAAGCAGTTTCAGCAAAGATTGTAAAATCGCTTCTTCGCCTGCAAATTTAGGTGTATCGCTAAGAACCTTGATACTATCAGCACCGAATTCTCGAACCAGTTCTGTACTGGCTCCACCCTGCAAACGCACTCCAATCAATTGCTCCAATATACCCAACCAAGTACCCGCACCACGGAATAAAAGTAGAAAAATGCTGCGATACTGCTGCTCGTTCGGTGCAGATGTACGCCATTCCTCAATTAATTCGTGAACGTCGTAACTTCGCTCATCCAAGTCATACTCAGCTTTAGGTGTAATATTTCGGTCAAAAATTACATCTTCGACAGTAGCGCGACGGTTCCGCAACATGCGACGATGCAGCCTGTAGGTGTCGCTGATGTGAGTGCGAATTGCGACAACGGCTGTCTCTATATTAGGGCTTTTTGCTTCTAAATTCTTGGACACCTCACCGACAAGCTTCAATAGAAATTCGTCTTCAGCAAACAGGTTACGTAGCTTTTCCAAACTAGCTTTGAGAACAAAAGGTTTTGCACCCTCTTTAAAAGACAGCAAAACTCGCCCAATTTCTTGACTTTTCGTAACCTTGGCACGAAAACCTTCTAAGTCATCGAGTTTGTAACTAGTGGAATCGAGCAAGTGCAGCATTGCGAGAAAATCCTGCTCGTGGTTGACCACCGGAGTCGCAGAAAGTAGAAGTAAGCGATCGCTTTTATGAGCAAGATGTTTGCAACGCTCAAAACATTGATTTTTTGCAGCTTCCGTAGAACTTGCCATCGCGGCAACATGATGAGCTTCATCTAAAATTAGGAAGTTAATATTCGCCTTCGGGTTGACTTTATGCACATCTTCAACCGCTAGCAGTACCACCCGGTCGGGAAAATGCGCGGTATAAAACTTAGTTTCTAACTCCTTACGCCATTGTTCTAATAAATACTGCGGTACTAATACCAAAGCTTTACCTTGGGGTTCATCAAGGAGATATTGACGCAGAATCACACCCGCTTCGATGGTTTTTCCCAATCCAACTTCATCCGCCAATAAGTATTTTTGAATCGGGTCTTCAAGTACCCGTCGAACTACTTCAACTTGGTGCGGATAAAGCTTAATATTAGCAGAAATTAATCCCGTGATACCGTGACTGACAGCACGTTGCGAAACTAAACTTTTTACAAAAGCAAATCGTCCAGAGTGAAAATAGGGCGTATCGTGACCCTTCATCGCTAAAATTTCGATGGGGTCTTCAATTGGGATATTACAACGAACATAAATTTGCTGTTCGGTCGCAAAAATTGTTTTTTTATCGGGCAAATCAATGAGATATTGATTATTATCATCATCCCATTCATAAATTCTGCCACTAGTCCATGTTTCTCCATCCACCGAGATATAACATCGAGTTTGGCGTTGGAGTTTAACCCAAGAAAGCGAACTTAAAGGTAAAGTTTTTTGAATGCGTTGTCCAATTGAGCAGAAATACTCGACTACTGCGGTTGAAGAGGCAATCTCAGTCACTTTCCCTATACCCAAGTCCTGATGGGGTTCTCCTGTCGAGACATTATGTACTCGCACTAGCGAATCAACTTGAATCATCTAAATAACACCCATCTTCGTTTGTAAGTTTGCTCAGTGACTTTCATTCAGTCATCTTAGATTGTATATATTTATTTTCCGCCTGAGCTATTTCAAGACGCGAAATTTTACCTTCTTCAAGAAGTCGGGGAAGAATATTTCTCACTTCGCTCGTGAAAGAAATGCTATAGTTCTATTTCGAGCGGCTCTTAATTTTGTAGTTATAAAGCTGCCATCCTAAGTGTAAAACCATACCTCCAGTTAGTACAGGCGATAGCCAACGCAACCATGCGAAGTGCAAACCGAGTCGGCTCAATCCTAACAATAAAGCATCATCAGCGAGACTCAAAATAAAGATTAATAGTTGGGGTAGGTGTCGTCGATGATTGGCTAAATCCATATAAATTAATATATTGTGAATTGTAGATTGTATTGTCACGATTATCTTGTTGTAGCAAGTAGCTGTACAAAGAAGACGATTATGCAAGAAAAAATTTACAAATCGCTTATTAATCCTTAAAATTTTCACTAATTAATATTATCCTTATCAAAAATATCAAGAATTTTTACCAATTCTTAATTATTAATTCCCAGTTCATTCCCTTAAGTATCATGCCCGTAAACTCCTGTAAAGAGTCACATGTAACGTTTTAGAAGAATTGAGGGGATGGGGAATAAGCAGTAGGGGAGGTGGAGAGAGTAAAGTTCTTGTGGAAGGAGTAGATATCTAAAATAATTCTATATTTACTTTCCCCACTTCCCTTACTCCCTACTGCCTAATTCCTGTCAGCTAAACAAGTGTCACAGATGTAACTTGAAAATACTGGAATCGAAACGATGATTTGAGTATTCAATTATAAGTATCAATATTTTAGGGCTATGACTTATGTCCTCCAACTTTGACTGCCCAGATATACCTGTTAAACTACCATCTTCGCATCCACAATTTTTAGAAGGGCTTGATAGCTTGTTGGAATTGGGTTTGATATCTCACACCCAAGTAAAACTTTTATGTGCAGATTATCTCGCTTGTCGGTTAGTATTGCAGCCTCAAAAAATCTCCAATCCCAAGGTAATAAAAAATACTAGTGATGTTGAAAAAATATTATCCGCACAAGTGCTAGCATCTGCCAATAAGCCACAGTCAGAACCAATAAAAGCTCCGAGTGCATTGACTGGGGTAATGCGATCGCTCGTGGCAGAACTGAGCGTGCGTTGGTTATTATTCCTCGGAATATTTTTAGTTGTCGTGTCATCGGGGGTACTCGCTGCAAGTCAATGGCAACGCTTCCCCGCTGCTGGGCAATATGGAGTTTTACTTACTTACACTTTAAGCTTTTTTGGGGTAAGTTTTTGGGCAGGTAAACAACCTAACCTGAAATCGACGACACAGGCATTGTTGATTGTGACGCTTTTGCTAGTGCCTGTTAACTTTTGGGCGATAGATGGATTTAGTTTATGGCAAAATCCATTCAACTGGGTTGTAATTGGCATTGCATTCTTTGCCCTTACAGCTATTACAGTTTTAATCGCTAAGAGTAGGTTATTTGCTGCCAATTTGCCAAGTCTAAATTTGCGGGTTTTGAATATTCTGGGACTAGCATATTTGCATTTAGGTTGGAAAATATCGGGATTCCCCTTAATTGCGATTTATATAGCGATGGTAGGAACCAGTTTACTCACCGTTTATCAAACACTTTTAGCAAAACGCGGCAATCAACAAACCGAACCAGGTATAAATTTACCTACGTCTGTAATTATTTATGCTTTAGGGCTACTGCTATTAAGAGCGATATTTATTACTCATATTGATATTACTTTATTAGGATTAGCTATCGGTATTTGTGGCTGGTTAATTCTGTGGGGAGTAGGGAATAGGGAATGGGGAATAGGGAGTAAGGGAGTAGAGGAAGTAAAATACAATTTCTCCACCTCCTCCACTTCCCCCCCTTCTCCCCTTTCTC
>CAXTCQ010000105.1:0-25406 GCA_964242965.1 uncultured Calothrix sp.
GCCCCACTCGGATGCCTTGCGTTTCGCGTCTTAACCGCCTTGGCGGTTGCTATAGATTAAGCTGCACATACAGCAGCTTGCATTGGCGTGTAGGGGCACGGCAATGCCGTGCCCCTACGACAATCTGAACTTACACGCTGTTGCTGTTGTACTCTATTTAGATGAAATCCCCTGTATCCTAAATTGCTGTAATGAGAAAATAAAAAATATCTACCATCTCTACTCAAACAGCAAAAAATGCACACAGACAGCATCTTTTATGAAATTTTTCAAACATCTCCCGATATATTCTTCGAGTTAATTGGAAAGCCGACACCTAGAGCATCAACCTATAGCTTTGTTTCCCAAGAAGTTAAGCAAACGCGCTTTCAAATTGACGGTATATTCGTACCCCCAATTTATGCCTTCAATATCTCCAAGTCATCTGGAACCCGATATAAAGTGATATCTTGGGTAATATGCTGTGGTTGAACTGTTAGTTTACCAAAACGCCATGCATCACCAATTGTTACCGCACCGTATAAAATATCTATTTCTTCAACTTGCGCTAAAGCAATTAATTCAGCCGATAATTGTGTAAAACCCCTTGAAAAATCATCGTTTTTAGCTTCTACAACCAAAAAAGTCTGCGATTTAATTTGATCTGAACGTAGTAAATAATCTAAGTTTCCTTTCAGACGATAATTTACATTGAGGGGGTATTCTAACCGCATCTGACAATGACAAAAGCGTGCTAATTCTCCAAGTACTGGTGCAACCAAGATTTCTCGACGTGCGGTTTCACTCGACAAAGCAACTAATGGAAGCAATTCTTCGATTTGTTGCCGCAGACTCGGTAAACGTTCCGGTTGTCGGGTTGATTGCGGCAATTTGATTCTTTCTCGTGAAAATGTATAACCTAATTCTGCGAGAATATCTTCTGTTTCGTAAGGTAATTCAAAATAGGAACGAAAAGTGTAAGCTTGTCCCTCCTTTAATATTCTAGGTTTGGACATGATATTATATTTCCTTATCTTTAGCTTCCTATATATTTTACTTATTCTGATTCAAAATACAATTAATATCTTGAATCACAACTTCTCGATACTGTTTATTTTGTAATTTACTTACAACGTTGATTGCTTTTTGTGCTTGTCCCAACTCAGCATATTGAGTTGCAATATATTCATACATACTACCTCTGTCTCTGGTATCACGAATAATTGTGGTTCCATCATTACCAAAACGCATTAAAATATATTCACCACCAGGAATAGTCTGGGCAATTGGAAATGCAGCATCAAGTAAACTTAAAGCTTGAGTTGAATTTCCTAGATGACGATAAATATTGACTAAACTCAATAAATTAAATGTTTTCTCATTAGGTTCTTTTTTCTGTTTTTTTACATCACTCGTAACTCTATCTACAAGTGGAAAGTAAGCTTTAGGAAAAGCTGTTGCTGGTTTCCCTAAATATTCGTAACGTTGTGCTACTAACTTCAGTAAGTCTATTGTTACTGAGGTATCAGAAACTTTTTGAATAATCGGTAGCGCAGAATCAATGCGATTTGACTCGATGTATTTTCTGGCAATCTCTTGAAAACGTTGTTGACGGTAAGCTGAGTCTTTTGTGGTTGACGCTATTTGAATTGCACCGGAATATACTTGATTATCCAAAAACATATTAAAAATGCGGTAAGAATCAAGTGGATAACTACTAGGTTGACCTGCACTAGCGATAGGAAGCACTTGGTTTAATAATTGCCGCATTTTTTCAATTTGACCGATTTGAGCATACTTTAAGGCGATTTTTGCTCGTGTTTCACTATTGACATTTGATAATTCGTTATTTTTTGATGGAGTCGGAATTAGTGCAACAGCTTGTTGTAATAGATTATTTGCTAATTCGGTACGTTGATTGCGTCCTGCAACGAAAGCGATCGCACTTAACATGGACGCACGCAGGTTAGGATTCAGCTGTGGTGTAAATTGTCCAATCCACTTTACTGCTTGTTCGTAGTTACCCGTTTTTGCATAACCGCTAGCAGCTTCTTCTAATAACAAAGATTTATCTGAATCGGGAAGTAGTTTTTGGATATTTTGCCATTGTTCAGCAATCCATATAAATTGATTTGCTTTAATTGCTATTGTCCATAAATCTTTAACAGCAAATTCTTTTCCAATTCCGTCTGTAAGACTTTGAGTAATTGCGAAATTTTCAGTCAAAATTTGGGCAATTGGTTCGGTTTGTTTTGCATCGCTGTAGGCAATAGCAATATCTTTCAAAGCTTGAGCTTTTTGATAATTATCAACTTTTAGTTGTGTTCGCGCTATTTGTAATGCTTCATCTCGCAATCCCGCTTGAAGATGTTTACTAATCAAATCAATAGTCAAATATTCTCGGTCGGTAAGTGGAGTTGTCGGAGATTGGATATTTTGTAATGCTTTTTTAAATATTTCTTTTGCCTTATCTTGACGTTTATTTTTGCCATATCCAGCAGCAAGTTTATTAAGTAATAAAACTTGTGATGGAATGGATGCTGGAATTTTAAGTTGTTGTATGGATTGTTCTGCTAAATCTAATTTATTCTCATCAAGATAAACTTCTAAAGCACCGTGAATTGCATTCAATTGAGCATTCCCAATATTATTAGAGATGATTTTATTAACTTTATCGTTACCTAGTTGTGCATATGCTTTGGTTATAAGAAACAGAGGATACTCTTTTTGAAAGGAAGTATTTTGAGGAATTTGTAAGAGATTTTTTTCGGCTGATGCTAATAAAGTTAATGCCATTGATTTTTGACCAATCGCAATATAGCCTAAAGCTATTTTTGGTAATGCTTTTGCATGAAATGCCGCGCCTTTGATTAACTTCTCTGCCTGTACTGCTTGATTTAATGCTGTTAACGCTTGTTCTTTTTGAGCGACTTGGGTGTAAATGCTAGCTATTTCCGCTAGAAAATTTGTTTTGCTAAAACTTGAACCGGAATTAATACGGTTAGCAATTTGGGTAAATTGTTCTAATAAAGACAAAATTTTCGGTGTTTGCTTAGTACGTTGAGCATACTTAATTAGAGTTTGGAAGCGTAATTCTGTAATGTTGGAATCTTCTTCCAGCCAAAATCTGAGAACTTCACTATATTTAGCATTTTCTTCGGCGACATTTAAAGCTGCTTTTAGGTAAATAATCGTATCTTCAAATTGCTGTTTTTCAAATGTTTTACGTTCCGCTTCTTGTAAGTAACTAAAACGTTCGCCGATTCTATCATTATTGCAATACTTATAATATTCAAAGTTGTCTGGAAGCTTGGCTTGAGCGGGCTTGTGTGATATTAATAAATAAGATATTGGAGTATTGAGAATGAAACTAATAAATAAAATAGACGAAAAAATGGAAGGTTTAAAATTAAATTTATTCATTGTAAATAATTTTATTAAATATTATTATTATTTTATTTATTTGTAGTATAAATGTAGCTAGTATTACCCAACTGGCATTGCCGGGTTACTAGCAACCCCTCAGAATTAATGACACAGAACACGCTTTGGTTCGCCACATTAAATATGAGGGGTAAACGAACTTAAAATTTCTTTCTTTTTCTTTCTTTGTGTCCTTTGTGTACTTTGTGGTTAATTTTCTTAGCCCACCCTGCGGGATCTTGCTACAAAATTAATGTGGTGGAGTACTAGCCCTCTAAATTAATGTTTTTGTGCGCTTAAGCGCTACTACGTACCTTGGAGTACTACATTAATTAGAAGTGTTTAACCGATTATGATATTAAATAATAAATTCGAGAACTTCCAATATTGGTCAGGATAAAAATAAAAAAAAATAAAATGCTCTACCCACTATAGTTTTAATACAGTAGAGTAGAGCCTTTCATTTGACTTTAATTACCTAATTGGCAATTGAATTAGCAAATTAAAAATCGCGTGGAGCAATCCTTAACCTTTGAGAGCTTTTCTAAAATTGCGACGGTAGGATTTATTGACAATCAATAATGCGGGCCACAATAGAGACAAAGTTAAACGATTCGGTAAACTCCGCTGAAAGTTAGTTCTCTCAAACCCCTTCCAGAATTTATAAATACCACCTGCATATACCACAAATAACGCGAAACCGATAAAACTACCCATGAACATTTACTCCAAACGCAACTGGTAGAATTTAAGCTAATTGTTCTTACTTCTATATTGGCATTTGATTGCGAGTACTGAGAAGTCATTACTTGAGTATAATTTCTCAGCGTTCTCAGTAATACTGAGAAATAATGAAACCTACTACTTCAAAGATAACTCGCAGTCTTCAGCAGCTCTAGTCAAATTCCATACTTTAATATATCTCAGTTTATTGACATACTCAGTTAATAAAATCTACTTCACAGTAGCTAAACACCAGTTATAAAGACAAGCTACAAGCTTCAAAAGTTTGATTCCAGAAATTAAAGTGACAACACTCGCAGATTGTAGATATCACAACTTTATTGATTTTGTCTTCACAAACACGATAGTGTGACAATTAGCTGAACTCAATGAGAGCACTATACATGCAACTTGCGGAAGTTTCAAAAACTTGAACGTCTGTAGGAGACTAAAGAAAGAGAAAAAATAAAATATCTAATTTGGTCTTGCGGGAAGCTTATAAGTGCAAATAGCTAAGGAGGATTTATGCGTGCAGTACTAATGGCAGGTGGTTCGGGTACGAGATTGCGTCCCCTAACATGCGACCTTCCCAAACCAATGGTGCCGATTCTGAATCGACCTATTGCCGAACATATCATCAATCTTCTCAAACGACATAATATCAACGAAGTAATTGCAACGCTGCATTATTTACCCGATGCAATGCGCGATTATTTTCAAGATGGTAGCGACTTTGGCATCCAAATGACCTACGCTGTGGAGGAAGACCAACCTCTAGGTACGGCAGGATGCGTAAAAAATATCGCCGAACTGCTCGATGAAACTTTTTTAGTCATTAGCGGTGACAGTATAACAGATTTTGACCTGACTGGCGCGATCGCATTCCACAAACAACAAAAGTCGAAGGCAACTTTGATTTTAACCCGCGTTCCCAATCCCATCGAGTTTGGGGTTGTAATTACCGACAAGAACGGTTTAATCAACCGATTTTTAGAAAAACCTTCAACAAGCGAGATTTTTTCCGATACTGTCAACACTGGTACATATATTCTCGAACCCGAAGTTTTGGACTATCTACCAGCAAATACCGAATCCGATTTTTCTAAAGATTTATTTCCCCTGCTTTTAGCAAAAAATGAACCGATGTACGGCTATGTTGCCGATGGATATTGGTGCGATGTCGGTCACTTAGATGCTTACCGCGAGTCGCAGTATGATGCTTTGGAACGTAAAGTTAAACTCGACGCTGCCTATAACGAAGCATCTCCGGGTTTATGGGTTGGTCAAAATACTTATATTGACCCCTCAGCCCAAATCGAAGCCCCGGCGGTGATTGGTGCTAATTGTCGCATCGGTGCTAGAGTCCAAATTGAAGCCGGAACTGTTATCGGTGATAACGTTACCATCGGTGCAGATGCCAACCTTAAACGCCCAATTGTTTGGAATGGCGCGATTTTGGGTGACGAAGTACACCTAAGTGCCTGCGTAATATCACGCGGGGCACGGGTAGATCGACGTGCCCATGTTTTAGAAGGTGCGGTGGTGGGTTCGCTGTCTTCGGTTGGTGAAGAAGCACAAATCAGCCCGTTTGTGCGAGTTTGGCCCAGCAAAAAGATTGAGTCTGGGGCAATTTTAAATATTAACTTGATTTGGGGGAATACAGCACAGCGCAATTTATTCGGACAGCGTGGTGTCCAAGGGTTAGCGAATGTCGATATAACTCCAGAATTTGCCGTCAAGCTAGGTGCCGCTTACGGTTCCACATTGAAACCCGGTGCCAAAGTCACAGTTTCCCGCGACCAACGCAATATTTCGCGGATGGTAACGCGATCGCTGATTGCTGGTTTGATGTCAGTAGGTGTCGATATTCAAAACCTCGATGCGACTGCGCTACCAATTGCCCGCACCGTTATCCCCACAATGAGTGTTGTTGGCGGGATTCACGTCCGCCTCCATCCCGATCGCCCCGATTACATCCTCATTGAATTCATGGATGCGAAAGGTATCAATCTTTCTAAGTCCAAAGAGAAAAAAATCGAAGGGGCTTACTTCAAGGAAGATATGCGGCGATCGCAAGCGCATGAAGTCGGCGATGTGGCGTATCCCAGCCAAGTTTCCGATCGATACTGCACGGCTTTTGAAAAATGTCTGCATATCGACACGATTCGTAACAGTCGGGCAAAAGTCGTGATTGATTACGTGTATGCAGTGTCGGGGGCAATATTACCGCAAATGCTCGATAATTTTGGTGCAGATGCAGTTGTACTCAACGCCAGTTTGAATAAAACGATGATGACCGCTTTGAACCGCGAAGCTTTGCTAACGCAGTTAGGGCACGTTGTCGAAGCGTTAAAGGCTAATTTTGGCGTGCAGGTAGCTGCAAACGGGGAACAATTGATTTTGGTCGATGAGTCGGGAATGCCGATTCGCGGGGAAATGCTGACAGCGCTGATGGTGGACATGATGCTCACTGCGAACCCGCGAGGAACTGTAGTAGTGCCCGTTCATGCATCAAGTGCAACCGAACAAATTGCCCGTCGTCACGATGGTAAGGTGATTCGCACCAAAGCCAATCCCACAGCTTTGATGGAAGCTTGTCAGGAAAATCCCAATGTAATATTGGGAGGTAGCGGCGATATTGGCTTTATTTTCCCCGAATTGCATCCCGGTTTCGATGCGATGTTCTGCATTGCCAAGTTAATCGAGATGTTAACAATTCAAGAGCGATCGCTGACCTCAGTACGTGCCGACTTACCCCGCGTCATCCACAAAAACTATACCATTCGCTGTCCTTGGACAGCCAAGGGTGCCTTGATGCGGTATTTGGTTGAAACTCATCCCGCACAAAACCTGGAATTAATCGATGGTGTGAAGATTTGCCAACCCTACGATGATAGTTGGGTACTAGTATTGCCCGATGCTAGCGAACCACTGGTACATTTGTATATAAACAGTAACGACCGCGAATGGGTTGATGATTCTTTGAGAGATTATCGTGCCCGCGTTCAAAGCTTTGTTGAACGGGAAGAAGAAGCAGTTGTAGCCGAAGTTTAGTTATTGATAGGGTGCGAAGCTTCGCACCCTGATTCAATTGAGATAAGCACAATATGACTCGTAAGTTCCCACAATAATACAATGTATGTTTAGTTTTGTAAAAAGTATGGAACCAAGTATTTATAAGCTATTTAGGCAGCTTTATACTTCGTAATATAGGTTTATTTCTTAATACTTATGTTTAAATTTTCTGTCTCGGTTAAATGCTAACGTAAACGCTGATTCCTTATGCGATACCATCGAAGATGGTTGCCAAGGGCATCGCATGATCCGGGTACTTCGCACCCGGAGTCGCGTAATACGTAACTTGAGTTAGTCGTAGATATTCGCTCCCGCACTGCGGAGTTCATCCAGGAACCATTTGGTATCCGAGAGTAGTTCGGGTAGGTAAAGCCCAGGGCGGGCAGGAGAACGGTCGTTGAGTCCCAATACCGACGCGAGAGAAAGAACGACGCTCAGACCCGTGAGTGAGGCTGTGCCATGCTTGAACTCCAGCATTGATCGCGAACGCTTCGTTTGTCCATCGACCTCGCCCTCGATCTCAACGACGATCTCGGTCGCCGCCTCACCGCCCCGGCGGCGGCTGGACGATTCACCATTCACCAAGTCGAAGCGTATATCCGGTGTCCCAGTGGCGGCATGGAGACTCACGGTATCGAACGTAGAAAATGCGGTGGCATCGAGCGATCGACCGTCGACTGATTCGAACTTGCCCTTTGCGGCATCGCCGGACAGCCATACGCGCCGCCCACCCTCGAATACCAGTGCGGGGGGAGCAGCCCCGTGTACCCGCTCCATGTCTTCGAGCGACGCTGAACCGACTGGATCATTCTCGTCGACGATTGCGCCGAGCCTGATGGATTGGACGATCTCGAAGCCTTTGGCACTGTTCAGTGCCAGAAACGTGGCCGCACCGGCCATCCAGTGACTGGCGAGCACGACGGGTGCTGCGGTCGCACGATGCGCGAACATCGCCAACTCGGGGCCGCTTTCGGTGAGGGCAGCGTTGATGTTCAGGTAAGGGACGCCCAAGTCCTGCGCGTAGCTCAGTCCTTTGAGTCCGGCTTCGGGAGCCAACATGACCACAGCAGCTACGGCGATGTCGTCACCGAGGTTCAAGTGGGGCTTATCGATATCTATGGCAACGGCTTCGGCAGCGCCCACCTCCTGGGCGACTTCGCCTGCCGCTTGCAGGTTCCGTCCTCCGACGATCACTCGAACGCTGGGGTGCATCTCGCGGAACCACTTGAGGGCAGCGCGCCCCACGAAGCCCGATCCTCCAGCGAAAAGTACCTGTCCTAAAGCCACCTTATTTTCAAGTATCATGATTTTTACCTCTTGTTATTTGTTATATCGATATAAGCTGAGGGCAACATATCCGCATCCAAGACCGACACGATGAAGCGACTTTTGAAGTCAAACGGTGCAGTCGGCGATCGCTCCTGAGCAACGATATCGATGGGCGATCTTGGGCGATTGTCATGCTTAACTAACCGATTACACCAGCAGTAAGTAACAGTAGCATCCAAAGGATAAGGTTTATGAGTTTGGGAAGCTTCACTTTAGGTTCTCAAAGAATGGCTTACTACGATCGATTACGACAGATCGATGACGATTTTACCGAAAAGTTCTGGTGATAACTGCGCTCGATAAGCATCCTTGACATCCTCAAAGCGGAACCTGCGGTCAATAGGCGGACGAACCTTGTGCGTGTCGATTGCTTGCGCCAAAGCTTCATACATTTGCGAACTGCCGACAGCAACACCGCGCACAGTAGCGCTCTTAGCCATCAACGAGCCAAATCCTGACGAACTATCGTCAAACGCCATTAATCCAATCAGGGCTACTTCGCCACCATAGGTGACTGCCTCCAGCGACTGGTTTAGCGTGGCTGTACCGACAGTATTAATGACCTTGTTAACGCCACCAGTCCGCTCGAATACCGCTTTCCCCCAATCTGGAATATCCCGATAATTAATACCATCGCTGGCACCGAAGTCCATCAATCGCTTCAGCTTGGCATCTTGGCTCGACGTGGCGAACACCTGAGCGCCTGCCGCACGTGCGAAAAGCATTGCGAAGAGTGATACACCGCCGCTACCTAAAACCAGAACTTTGCTGTCCGGTCGAATCGGATGGTCACCATAGAGTGCGTTCCAGGCGGTGACAGCGGCGCAAGGCAGAGTCGCCGTCTCAGCATCATCAAGGCTCACGGGCGCACGGGTAATGCGATCGGCGGGCAGCACAACATACTCGCTCAACATTCCATCTTCGTCAAGCCCACCCAGACCAAAGCCTAGGTTCGCCTTGGGTGGTCCATCATGCCAGCCTTGAAAAAACAGATTTGTGACCCGATCGCCTAACACCCAGGTTTCAACCCTGGAGCCAACAGCATCGATCTCGCCTGCACCGTCTGAAACTGGTACGAGATCGCGGTCGGGCAGCCTTGCAAACCCGCCACCGAGTACGAGCTGATCGCGATAGTTTAGGGACACGGCATGAACGCGAATCCGCACTTCGCCCTCTCCGGGTTCCGGCATCGGCGCATCCTCAAGCACAAGCCCATTGAGATTAGTCGCTCCAGCTTTTAAAATCCAACGTCTCATCTGCAAAGTTCCTATTTTCGTTTTCAGATTGTTCTCGTCGACCGACAGTTCAAGCAGCGTCCTTGGCGGGTGTTTCTAGCGTTGCCATGTCGATTACTAAGCGATAGTGAACCTTTCCCCGATCCAGTCGTTCAAACCCATCATTGATGTCTGCTGCTGCGATGATTTCCACATCGGCTGTGATGTTGTGCTTGCTACAAAAGTCCAGCATTTCCTGTGTTTCAACCGTCCCGCCCGATCCGGAACTGGTCAACCGCCGCCGCCCCATTGTTAGCAGCACCGGGGTAAAGTCCATCCGATCGGGAATACCTAAACAGCAAAACGTCCCATCTAGCGTGAGCGCCAGCAGGTACGGATCGAGCGAGTGTCGGGCTGAGACGGTATCGAGAATGAAATCAAAGCGATATTTCTGCGCCGCCATCTTGTCGGCATCTGTCGATAAGATAGCCTCATCTGCTCCTAGCGCTAGGGCATCGGCGAGTTTTTGCTCGGAAGTTGTAAATACAACGACATAAGCACCGAGCGCGTGGGCAAATTTGATCGCAATGTGACCCAGACCACCGATTCCGACAATGCCGATCGTCTTTCCAGTTCCAATATTCCAGTGGCGCAAGGGCGACCAGGTGGTAATGCCCGCACACATCAGCGGTGCAACGCTAGCCGGATCGAGTCCAGCGGGCAGGTGATAGGCAAAATCCGTCTTGACAACATAATCGTTCGAGTAGGCGCCGCGTGTGATGCTGCCGTCGATGCGATCGACACCGCCATAGGTATTTGTTGGAAATTCGCGGCAATACGATTCCTCATGATTGAGGCACGGCGGACACTTGCCGCAGGAATCGACAATATTGCCGACCGCGACGGCATCCCCAACGCGGAATTTCGTGACCTCCGCGCCGATCGCCGTCACTTCGCCGACAAACTCATGACCTGGAACTAAAGGAAAGGAACCCGACCCGCGAATCGCGTGCAAGTCGCTGTGGCAGACTCCACAGAATTGAATCTTCACGGCAATGTCATCCGATCGCAATTCCCGGCGCTCGAATGCCCAAGGCACGAGGCGATCGCCCTGGTTGAGCGCAGCAAGTCCATAGGACAGACTCACTGACTGATGTTGTCTCAAAGAAACGTTGCTTGCCATGTACTTTTCTTCCGCTTCGTAAATCATAAATTAAGGATAGATCGCATACAACTAATTTACTAGATGGTATAATCTGCATACACTTGTGAAACCTATGCAGTAATGAAGCGTGACGAATTAAATGACTTAGCCGCCTTCGTAGTGGTTGCTGATGAGATGAGCTTTACCCGCGCCGCGTCAAAACTGGGAATGTCCCCCTCTGCCTTAAGCCACGCTATGAAAGCCCTTGAAGATCGTCTTGGCTTAAGATTGCTGGCGCGAACGACCCGGAGAGTAAGGGCAACTGAAGCTGGCGAACGACTATTAAAGACCTTGCGACCTGCCTTTGAAGATATCAACGCCGAACTGATAGCTTTGGGTGAAATGCGTGACAAACCTGCGGGGACGGTACGCATCACCACGTTTAAGCACGCGGTGACCTCTGTACTGTGTCCCGTACTACCCGGTTTTCTTGATGCACATCCAGATATCCGCGTCGAGGTTACGGTAGATGAGGGTTTAACGGACATTATTGAGAGCCGTTATGATGCAGGCATCCGATGTGGTGAGAAGGTTGCTAAAGACATGGTTGCAGTAAAGGTCGGAGCGGATATTCAAACAGCAGTTGTTGGGTCGCCAGCCTATTTCGCTAACCGTCCCATTCCAATCGCGCCCCAAGACCTTGCCGGACATGACTGTATTAATTACCGATTTGTGACCTCTGGAGCTCTTTATCCTTGGGAATTTGAAGAAGATGGGCGACCTTTCCAAATTAAGGTTGACGGCTCTGTTGTTTTCAATGACGGCGATTTGATTCTCGCTGCTGCTTTGGCAGGACTTGGGCTTGGGTATCTCTACGAAGACCAAATTACTGACCTTGTTGCTGAGGGTCGGTTGATCCAGGTTTTAGCACAGTGGTGTCCGACTTCTCCCGGCTACTACCTTTACCATCCCAACCGCCGCCAGACACCGCCAGCATTGGCGGCATTGATTGCTGTTCTGCAAGTTAGTTAAATCGGCTGGCATTGAGAGCGATTTTTTTCGGGGGAGATAGGTGATGCCAGATAGAGCAGACAATTATAAAGGATGTTATATCCCAAAGTCCCTGAAACTTAGTAGAAGCTAGTTCTGTATAGCGCACCGTATGCTGAATATTGTTATGCCCCAGATAACTTTGAATTGTCCGAGTATCAGTACCTCGATTAGCCAGATAATAGCCCGTGCCATGCCGCAACATATGGGCATGAACAGGAGCAAGGGATAGGGGTCAATATACCCCGCACCGCTCATGTGGCAGACTTCCAACGGGTCTTCAACGATAAACCGAAGTAAAGGAATCGAACCTGCGTGAAAGATAGGGTCAGCAATGACATCGGAACAAAGGAACCGCTTCAAACTTGGGCTTCCATTAATTGGAAATCTGTTAAAAAGCGTGTCAGAAACTTGAGACAAAGGATTTATCGTGCAACCGAGAACGGTCAGTGGAATAAGGTTAGAAGTCTTATGAAACTGATTCTCAATCTCAATAAAAATTTGTAATTCATTTTTTTGTTTGATTTTAAGACGCTTACCGACTAATTTTCTCATTTTTTTAATCATCCCTACTTTTTTAATAAGCCAAAATACTCTAATTTTTCATCTCTATTTTTTTTGAGACTCAGTAGTTAGGATTGATGTACCGTATATTTTTTTTATTATGTGTATAATAATATTTGCAATACCATAGAAGATGGTTGCCAAGGGCATCGCATGGCTATCCGGGTGCTTTGCACCCGGATTTGCCTAACCCGCAACCTGGGTTATTAGTATCAAAAATTTAATCGTTTTATTAGTTAACAATCTCTGTGGCATTTTTAGTCAACGTCAATTCATCGGCTTATTAAGTATTTATACTCAGCGTTATTGGCAAATATTTTAACCTTTTTTGTAATACTGAATATACTACACAATGAAGTGCGGAATGTGGGTTATAAAAACAAGTATCGCTACGCGAGCGCATATTCGCAAATAAAATACAAATTTTGCTACGATATGAAAGTACGCGAGGCTATTGAATTAATAGAAGCAGATGGTTGGTATTTAGCCAGAACGAGAGGAAGTCACCGTCACTATAAGCATCATATAAAATCAGGCTTGGTAACAATACCTGGAAAACTATCTGATGATTTAGCAGCAGGAACGTTTAATAGTATTCTCAAACAAGCTCAACTCAAACCACAAAAACAAGAAACTGAAAATAGCGAAGATAAGGAAGAAAACTAATGCGTTATGCAGTTGTAATCGAAAAAGCTAAAAATAATTATTCCGCTTACGTTCCAGATTTACCTGGATGTGTCGCTACAGGTACAACTATTGCAGAAACGCAACAGCAAATTCAAGAAGCGATCGCATTTCATCTAGATGGTTTGCGTGAAGATAATATACCTATTCCCGAACCTACGACATACTGCGAATATGTGGAAGCATCGTAATGCGATCGCTTGGCTGAAAAGTTGCGCTACTTTAGGAATTAATCTTGATCAGGTGTAGGGAAGGGCTAGAGCAAAATTATAAAAAAGATACACAGTTTTCGTAGGGTGCGTTAGCGATAGCGTAACGCACCGTTTTATGCTTTTTGCGATCGCAGAATCTCAACAGAACCATTGACTGAAGACTGACTCCTGTAAAAGCTGCTAATTCGTAGGAAAATCTGCACTTCCATTAAATTCTAAAAATCTTAGATTGTAGATTGTAGGTTGGGTGAAACGAAGTGTAACCCAACATCAACAATATTTAACTCAATTAATGTTGTCAATTGCGATCAATATCATCTCCGGTTAAACACTTATAATTAATGTAGGTTGGGTGTAGCAAATAGCGTTACCCAGCGATAACGTTGGGTTCCACTTCGTTCCACCCAACCTACGTAAACTAACGCATTTCATGATAATGTACCTATTCCCAAACCAACAACTTATTGCGAATATGTGGAAGCATCATAACGCGATCGCACGGTTCGTGCCAAAGGCATATCACATAATCCAAAAATGTAGCTAAATTTCGCGTCTCTACAAAAAATACCCCAATATTATGTACTTATGTACCAAACCCCTAACAAATATCAAGATTCGTATCACCTGCCCATAACCAATTGATAACTTACCCAAAAACCTGCACAATGAGAAACGCTAGGGGTGCCCGAATCAAACCGGGCTGAGAATACACCCTTAACACCTGAGACTGGGTAATACCAGCGTAGGGAAGCCGTTTATCAAGGGAATCGAAACATATGCGGACAGAATGGGTCGCCAAGCGTCGCGGGCAGAAGAATGTCTCTCAGATGCATTATGCTCGTCAAGGTGTCATCACTGAAGAAATGCAATTTGTTGCCGAGCGGGAAAACCTCCCTGCGGACTTAATTCGTGATGAAGTTGCACGGGGACGGATGATAATTCCCGCCAATATCAATCACACCAACTTGGAACCAATGGCAATTGGTATAGCTTCTAGGTGTAAAGTAAACGCTAATATCGGTGCGAGTCCCAACTCATCCGACATCAACGAAGAAGTTGCCAAACTGCAACTATCAGTTAAATATGGTGCCGATACCGTCATGGACTTGTCCACAGGTGGCGGTAATTTAGATGAAATTCGTACCGCAATTATCAACGCTTCACCCGTCCCCATCGGTACAGTCCCAGTTTACCAAGCATTAGAAAGCGTTCACGGCACAATCGAAAATCTTACCGCTGACGACTTTCTCCATATCATCGAAAAACATGCCCAACAAGGGGTAGACTATCAAACCATCCACGCGGGTATTTTAATCGAACATTTGCCCTTAGTGAGAAACCGCCTTACAGGTATTGTCTCGCGTGGTGGCGGTATTTTAGCGCGGTGGATGCTGCACCACCACAAACAAAACCCGCTTTATACCCACTTCAACGACATCATCGAGATATTCAAAAGATACGATGTTTCGTTTAGCTTGGGTGACTCGTTGCGTCCCGGTTGTACTCATGATGCCTCAGATGAGGCACAATTAGCCGAACTTAAAACCCTTGGCAAGCTAACTCGCAAAGCTTGGGAACATGATGTTCAAGTTATGGTCGAAGGTCCCGGACATGTGCCGATGGATCAAATCGAGTTTAACGTTAGAAAGCAAATGGAAGAATGTTCCGAAGCACCTTTCTACGTGTTAGGTCCCTTGGTGACAGATATTGCTCCCGGTTATGATCATATTACCTCGGCGATTGGGGCAGCAATGGCAGGTTGGTACGGTACTGCTATGTTGTGTTATGTGACACCCAAAGAACACTTGGGATTACCTAATGCTGAAGATGTTCGTAACGGGTTAATTGCCTATAAAATTGCCGCACACGCCGCAGATATCGCCCGTCACCGTCCGGGTGCGAGGGATAGAGATGATGAGTTGTCGCGTGCCCGTTATAACTTCGACTGGAACCGTCAATTTGAGTTATCGTTAGACCCGGAACGTGCGAAGGAATATCACGACGAGACTTTACCAGCAGATATTTATAAGACTGCTGAGTTTTGTTCGATGTGCGGTCCTAAGTTCTGTCCGATGCAGACGAAGGTTGATGCGGATGCGTTGACGGAATTGGAGAAGTTTTTGGCAAAGGAACCTGTAGCGCAGGGTTGATCGGTAGTTGATGATAGTCTGCTCCAAGCGAAGGGTGGGGTAAGACCCCTCGTTTACCCGAAAAACCGCCTCCGGGCTTTAAGCAATAAGTGCTAATCTGAGCGAAGCCTGCTGAAAGCAGGCTTTGTTCCACTGCTTCATAAGTTAAAATTGTATTTTACTACCCGAAGGGACTCGATTATATGTCTGAGGTGATTGAGATACCTGCTGAATTAACATATTTTCAACTTCCAAATGCTGTTCAAGAACGACTCCAATTTTTATTAGACCGTTAAGAATCTGGTGAACAGTTGAGCCAAACAGAACGTCAAGAAGCTGAGGGGCTTGTCGAGTTAGTGGAATTTTTGTCTTTGCTTCGTTTGCGATACCACAAAGTGGTTGCCAAGAGCATCGCAACGTGTTATGAAACAACAGTAAATGGTTCGTATCCCATTAGAGTTACGACAATTGGTTATTCAAAGAGCAAATTGTCGGTGTGAGTATTGCGGTTTATCTCAAGCTGGACAAGAAGCAACATTCCATGTTTCTAATTCTCTCTTTAGATTTAAGCCAATTTGTTGAATTAATGGGTCGCGGATTTTAAACTGTCGAGTAATTTGAAGTTTTTCTGGCTCAACCAATTCTTGAACCGCACGCGCCATAACGCTCGCTTCGTTTCCAGTAGACAATTGACAAAACTACTGGTATTCCGTATATGATGAAGGGTGCAGATAATTTTGAATGGGACTATCAAAAAGCTCTCGAAAACTATGCCAAGCACGGTGTGAGTTTTGAGGAAGCTTCTGAGGTATTTAATGACCCCTTCGGCATTGAAAAACTGGACGACAGAAAAGCCTACGGTGAGGAAAGGTTTATCCGTATTGGCATAGCAGACAGCAGGCTTTTGATGGTCGTATATACGGAACGAGACGAGAAAACTAGAATAATATCGGCACGTGAGGCAACAAGGAATGAACGAAACGATTATTACCGCGAGAATGCACAAGGATGGGACGGTGGTTGAAGCATTGCCTGATGGCAGCGAGCGACCGTTTCCAGAACAGCCTATGCGTCACATGACCGAAGAAGAAATTCACGCGGCTGCCCTTAGCGACCCTGATGCACAACCGCTTACGGATGAAGATTTAGCCCGTATGAAGCGGGTATCCCGTGTAAAAATTATCCGCCGTGCGTTGCGATTGACGCAGGAGGAATTTGCGGCGCGTTACCATATCCCGCTTGGCACATTGCGGGACTGGGAGCAAGGACGCAGCGAACCAGACCAGACAGCAAAGGCGTACCTTAAGGTTATTGCCGCCAATCCTGAAGCTATCTATCAGGCATTGCAGTCCACGCCTCATGTAACTAGACCCCAAAGTTTTCAGCGTCTAGAAGCATAACCGAGTATTTTTATGTAACTTAAAGGATAAAGTGCTATAAAACTAGTAAATCCAAAATAATTTAATTAGCTTTTGTAATATAAAGCCCGTCTTTACGGGCTAAAACTATCATTTATTGCGTTTTGTATGCAAAATATTTTGGATAAATTAGAAACCTTGACGTGAGAGAAGCGACCAAACAAGATTAGCAGAAAATCCAGTAGATTGGCTTATACATGGAAACACAGCAGGAAGGTGTCCTTGGGGTGCTTTCAAATTAAAGATTAAATTATCCTTAGATATCCACTTGAAAACCTGGTATTCATTTTCATTCTCTGCCCATTTGACACGAATACCAAACTTGTGCCAGTCTTCCTTTACACTCTGCCAAATGTTTTTCTGTACGCCAAAGCCAAATTTACCATTACTGGAAGTTACCCAAAGTTGATCGATAGTGTAAAGGTCTTGAGATGGAAATTGTTCAATATCTTTTACCTCAAAATAACCTTGTTGAGTTCGACCAGCTATTTTCAACATAACTACCCTAGTTTCTTCATTAGCTTCTTTCCATTTGCCAGCAGCTAATAATTCTTGCAATTGTTCAAAACCTACTAATGATACATCTGATGGTAGTTCTAGTGTTTCTTCAGATTCGTCTCTAATTTTGAAATAGTAATAAAGATTAGCAACAGCCAAATCTGATGCTTGCTCTAAATTCGATGGAACTAAAGTTTTGTAACCAGCATTCGCGGCTTGTTGATTAATATAAAGTTCCGACTGCTGGCGTAGTTCATAATCGAACAAATATAATAGCTGGTCGCGCAGAGAGTAGAAATGAGACTTTCCCGCTAAATCTTCATATATTAATTGTTCCGGTGGTGCAACTATATTTGTATCTTGACTAGTTATCAAATCGGAGTTATTAAAATCAGCGCTGGTTAAAAGTTTTAATTCTGAAGAAGGAAGCGATCGCATCCAATCAATATGGTTTTGCCATGAGTTTAATACTTCTAAATCGTGGTTGTAAATGCGGGTAATTTCGGGAAAGAGAAAATTAAGTTCATCATGGGATTCACAACTATTAATAATACCGACAGCATCTTGACAAACTATATCCTGTAACTGAGATATTCGGTCGCTTACCGCTGACATTTCATCCTGTACTTGATAAGTTGTAATAATTCCCTGTTCAATTATCCAAGCACATTCGAGTCTTCGTAGTTGTCCAGCAGCACAGGTTTCTTCTAGCAAATGAGGATTCGTGTAATCTGCCAAAGCTTCAAATAACATTCCCCTTGCACCGTCAATTTCGGCATTTCTACGACTTGTATCTTGTAATTGCATCGCTGAACGAAAGCGGTTCATTGCTTGGATAAACAACCCATAGGCTCGTACTAAAATTATACGGTGTTGTTCAAATTTGATATCTTGGGATATCTCCTCAATTATTTGCCTAATTTCTGCTCCTTGGTCTTTTAATGCTTGCTTGAGGTCAATAAACCCATTTTTGACCTCCAAGCGCATTTGCTCAACTTCTTTTCTAAGTTTTAGTGTTTGATGCAAGTTTATCGCTGTCAATGCAACTCCCGCGACTGTTCCCACACCAATCAAAGCTGTAGTTCCTTGCAGTACTCCCAAACTAGCTTGTATGCTTTGCAAACCGTTCATTACATCCACAAAGCCTCGCTGCGTTTGGTACATTTGCACCCCACTAGTAATAAATTGAGAAGCAGCTAGCAGTGGAGATAGAGGACTGTTACCAACAGTAGCACCGATAGCATGAGCAACAAACTGTCCTGTGGCAGCATCTCTAGCCATACTGATTGGTACACCATTACTCAAAACTGGAATGTATTTGCCAGCTTGAATACCAGCTTCAATTAAAGGAGAAAATTGGAATAGCATAGCTGTGGATTGATAAAAGTTTTATTGCTTCGAGGCTAACTTGTTTAGAAAAGTGAAAATAACCGTATTTACTCGGTATATTGATAAATTTTGTCTAAACCTGGGAATAATAAATTTGAAAAGTCTACGCATGGCATAATTTATGGATACTTCCTTAGTTAACCCTCAGATTATTGATTTGTTATCGCGGATTACAGGACAAAAAATAACTCAACGTCAACTTACCCTACCCATAATATTTTTGGCAAATTTGGTAATTATATTACTGGGAATCATTTTTGTAGATGGCATAGTAGCAGAGCAAGAAAAGCAAAGACTACTAACAACCCTTTATCGATTTAGTACACCTGAAAGTGATGCGCGACGGCTAACACATTTGATGATTAAGGGAATCAAAGAAAACCAGATTTATAAAAAAGTTAATAATTTACTTACTGTCAGTATTCCCCTTTCTGATTCGGAAAAGTTATTATTGATTGGTTTCGGCTATGAAATGTCAGCCGCAGATGGGGAAATAGACTCTCATGAGAAGCAATATTTAGAAATAATAGCTAAAAAATTAGGTATTAACCAAAAACATTTGGCAGTTTTAGAAGCGGGATTTACTAATCAAAATATTGTTGATTCTATTGCTTTAGACGAAGTACAATTTTTGCTAGACCCTTCTCAATTTCAGAACCTAGATTTAATGTTTGTTAAAGCTGCAAGCGATATGCTAACGACTTTACCTGCTAAACCAGAAAACGAAGTAACTAAACGAACCAAAAAATCTTACGACGAATTGAAAAAATTCCAAAAGCATCAAAAAGAATTAGATTATTTTTGTTTTCGTCTCTTCCAGATAGTGGAAGATTGTCAAGAGCGTGGTTTCTTAGCTTACACTTTGATTGATGAAGTCGGTAAAGTATCTAAACAATTACGATCGCAGAGTTTTCGTTTAGCAGTTGTCGGAGAGTTTAGCCAAGGAAAATCAACATTACTAAACGCTTTGCTAGGTGAAGAAATTCAACCAGCAAGAGAGATTCCTTGTAGTGGTGTAGTAACAGTCTTGAAATATGGAACCCAAAAACGGGTAATCTGTCGCTATAAGGATGGAAGAGAAGAAGAAATTCCATTTAATGAATATCAATTAAAGGCAACAATTTCAGAAGATGCAGCACTTGGTTGTCTTAGCGATGAACTAGCACATGTTGATATTGAGGAAATAGTTTTTGAACATCCAGATTTAGAATTATGTAGTAGCGGAGTAGAAATTATAGACTCCCCAGGATTGAACGAACATGCCGAACGTACCGCGATTACTCAGAGAATACTCAAAGATATAGACGCAGCAATTTTTCTGACTAATGCTTCACGTTCGTTAACTCAAGGTGAACGTGACTTACTCCAAGATTTGAAAATTCAGCTTAATCATGGTGATAAAAATCAACCTGCTAACAACCTTTTTGTAGTGGGTAATTTTATGGACTTGGTGCGAACCGAAAAGGGACGCGAACAAGTTCAACAAAGGATAAAAAAATTTGTACAAGGTGACAATCCACTCATTACTGGTGAGAACCGCATTCACTTTATTTCTGCTCAATCTGCGCTAGATGCTTTTTTGCAGGGAAACGAAGATGAGTATTCAAAAACTTTTCATAATTTTACTCAGTCTATTGAGAAATTTTTGATAAATGAGCGTGGAGTAATAAAAAATAATCGTTCTGTTGCCAATATTGATTATTTAGTTCAAAAATGTTTAAATGGATTGGAACAAGCTGAACAAATATTAAATGGTAAAGTCAATTTTTCTGAAACTGAAAAACAGAAAATATTTGAGCAAATTGGTGAAGCAAGCGGGCGTGATGTTAGAATCCGTTTATTAGCTTCTCAGTTAATAGAGCAAGTGATTGAAGAAGCGGCTGAATCTTGGGATGAGTGGCGTGAAGAATTAGACAATCGCATGGTTGAAAAAAGTCAACATTGGTATTCTGAACACAGCCCTGTCTGGAGTCAAGATAAACTAATTAAAGATTATACGAATCACTTTATCAAAGATTTATCTAAAGAAATAGATGAATGGGGAAACAAACAACTTAAAGATGTCATATTGCAAAATAATTTGAGAATATTAGATGCAAATATTGAGTATGAGCTAGATGCAATTCAATCGGAATTTAAAAACATTGAGCAACAAGTAAAAGCCAATTTTAGCGAACAGCTTAAACTGTCGATAAACGGCATAACTGATGATTTTATGGGTTTGGGAGGTTTTGGTGGCGGTTTAGGGATAGGTGGTGCTTTAGCTGCTGGATTAATAGTATTTACAGGAATTGGCTTCGTTGCAATAATTATTGCCAGTTTAGCAGCAACAATTGCTGGTTCGTTTGGCTTGGGAATGTTTGATGTCGATGGATTGCATAACCAAATTAAAACCAAAATTTTTGAAATAGGATTTACAAAGTTTAATGAATCAATGGACAAGCTCTCTGACAAATTATACGAAATTACTACTTCAGTTTTTGATACCAAGGTTGAATCATCAAGCCGAGTCATTGCGAATGCGATCGCGCTTTACGAAAATCTTATTGAACAACACGAACAAGCACACAAAGAAACTGTAGAAGAACAGCAAACGAAGAAGGCTTGGATATCTGAAAAACGTCAAGAAATCGAGAAAGTAAAAAATGATATTGAAGCAATTTTACTAGGACTTACGCAAAGCCCCCCTTTATAAGGGGGGTTGGGGGGATCTAATCTATTTGGAATACCGACTTTCTCATTGACTGTGCGTAAGTCCTATTTACAACAAGGCGTTGTTGAGCGATTTCATGGTGCAGGTATTTTGTTTGTAAGTTGTGTGTAAGAAGAGTGAAACTCAACATTGATTCGAGTCGATGTTGGGTTACGCTGCGCTTCACCCGACCTACCAGGGATAATGGGAGTGCGATACCATCAACGGATAGCGCAGCGTCTCCGGAGGAGAATGCTTGCCAAGGGCATCGCATAAAATTTATTAACTAGCGGCGGCAATATCACTACTACTATCATCTTCACTCAAATCCAGTTTTTCGTATAAATCATTAACCGATTGAGGCTGAATTATTTTTGCTTTTGCACGTTGTAAAGCAGTGAATAAACGAGTAGAATTTGCGGGAAAACGTAGTAAATAAAGTGTTTCTAATAAGCTTTCTAACTCAGCTTCCGAAATAAATACAACATTATTTCCATCCGGCCGGCTAATTCTCACAATTTCATTTGTTTCAACAACTTGATTACAAAAGCCTTCTAAATTTTTAGCTGCTTCTTCTGATGTAATTTTAATCGACATAATTATAAACCCCAGGATATTTTCTATAGTTTTTTAAAATTTCAATATATTTATTCGTAATGATATCGAGCTTTAAGAAAATCAATTTTGTCATCGCTAACCAAATAAACAAGCCGATGTTCTTGACTAATACGACGCGACCCAATACTACGTAGGTTTTGGATTTTGATCCCCCCAACCCCCCTTAAGAAGGGGGGCTAAAAGCCTTACAAAGTCCCCCAATTTATCGGGGGATTTAGGGGGATCAACTGTGGGAGGGAAAACGTCTTAACCGAGTAGTATTGCGACGCGACCAACATCCAGAATACTCATATTTTAACGGTTCTGGCTTGCCAATGCCTGCAAATGGCTCGCGTAAAATTTCCTTAACCATTTTCAGGATGCGAAGCGTCATTTTTCGGTCTATACTAACCCAGTATTCTAAGTCTTCTAGAAATTCTAGCTGAAATATAGCTTCACGTTCGCGTTTAATATCACCTTCAGCACCCATGCAGTCAAACCTTTTCGAGCATATTTCAAATTTAATGCCCAGTTTACACATCAGTAAAGTCAATTTGTATTAATGCAAACTCAAGGTGTAATGCGAGTCGAGTTGGGGGGAGTAGGTTCGTAAAATGACTTTGCGGGAGTATCACTTGAAAAAATCAGAGTAAAATTGAAAAGCGTTACGCTGTGTATAACCCTGTATTAAGTAAATAAACCCAATGTTTAATTCTGTAGAAGGTATTTATCAGAACGGCAAAATTGAATTACTCGAAACACCTGATTTGGTAGAAGGAACGAAAGTTATTGTTACTTTTCTTCCTAATATACTTCGTTCGACTTATCATCTCGTGGCATAAATCCCCAACAAACAGCAAACTTACGTGCTAGGTTACAAAGTTTTGCTGCTTATTGGGAACATCCTGATATGAATGCTTACGATGCCTTATAGTCGAGGACAAGTAGTTTTAGTACTATTTCCAAATTCAAACCTGCGTACCGCTAAACGTCGTCCAGCTTTAGTTGTGCAAGCAGTTCCTAGAAAAATGTCAGCAAAATGCCCACAAACCGTTCTAATATAACTTCGCCCACTACAAACAAGCACCTTTTAGATAATGACACCGTTGCAGCGTGGATTTTTCTTTCACCTGCAATCGTTTTGCTTGGTTTATTCATCATCTACCCCATCATTTACCTGTTTTATCTCAGCTTCACTGCGGGTAGTTTCACGTCAACGGGAACTTATTTAGTTGGGTTAAAAAATTACACGCGATTATTGCTAAATCCTGATTTTTGGCAAGTTATCGGTAATACAGCATATTTCACGATTGCCACCGTTATCCCTAGTTTAATCATCCCCTTGGGACTGGCTGTATTATTAAACCGCAGTATGGCACTACGCGGTATTTTGCGAACTATTTACTTTCTCCCCTCAATTGTCTCGCTAGTTGCCGCAGGTTTGGGATTTCGCTGGTTGTTTCAATCAGATGGACCAATCAACGCATTTTTGAGTATATTTGGCATTACACCAATATCTTGGTTAAGCGATACATTTTGGGCGATGCCAGTATTAATTATATTAAGTATTTGGAAACAGCTTGGCTTTAATATGGTTGTTTTCCTAGCTGGGTTACAAACAATTCCAACTAGTCGTTATGAAGCTGCGGAGCTTGATGGGGCAAATGCTTGGCAGCAATTTCGGCATATTACGTTGCCTGGATTGCAATCAACTTTAATTTTTGTAATTATTACTACTGTTATTTTTACATTACGGAGTTTTGAGCAAGTTTATGTGATGACAGGCGGTGGTCCTCTCAACGCGACTAATTTACTGGTTTTTTATATTTATCAAGAAGCGTTTGCTCAATTTGATTTTGGTTATGCGGCTGCTGCTGCGACACTATTACTTGGTATAACTTTGGTGCTTGTATATTTGCAGCTGCGGATTGCGAGCGAAGATAGTTAGGGTTTTTTTATTTGTTAGGACTTACGCACAGTCAACGAGAAAGTAGGTATTCCAAACATATTAGATCGGAACCTACCCCCCGATAAATTGGGGGGCTTTGCGTAAGTTTTATTTGTAATTCCGTTAACCTCTATACCCCTAATTTTCGATTTTACCCGGATGCTCGCGCACTCTCGACGGATATCAATACATCGATGCACCCTGATTATATTTACCTCAACCACTTGTTGGTTGGGGTTTTTTATTTGGTTTCTACCTCAAATATTTTTATCCCGATAGAATCACGGTCTCTATGGATACAGGTATAGTAGATGCACCCTGATTCAAATTGCCCTAGCTGCCTTGTCGCTGGGGCTTTTTTTATGGATGCCTCCGTAATAAAACTTATAAAAAAAGTTTTAAATGGCACTTTCAAATTAAATAATCAGGGCGGGGGAACCCCGCCCCTACGGTCTTAATCTCCTTGTGGATATTCGTCCCATAAGCACGTAATTTCACGCAGGCTTTGGTAGTTTCCATTACCTAAAATTACATGGTCGAGTAGTGGAATGTTTAAAAACTGCGCTCCTCCTAATAATTGCCTGGTTAATTCGATATCAGCAAGACTTGGTTCGACGTTACCGGAAGGGTGATTGTGTGCGACAATCAGTCGGGTTGCACCTTGACGTAAAGCTTCACGGAATATTTCTCTCGGTGGTGCGAGAGTTTCGGTAGCAGTGCCAATCGTAATTATTTGCCGACCGATCATCTTATTTTTGACGTTGAGTAATAAGATGGCAAAACGTTCCTGCGTTTGCCACATCAAATCGGGAGCAAGTGCTTCTGCTGCTGCTGCGGGACTGTCGATGGGAGCGCGATCGCAAATGCTTGCTTGAAAGGCGCGTTTACCTAATTCTACTGCTGCGAGTATACTTGTTGCCTTCGCCGGACCAATTCCATCAATGAGAATTAACTCAGCTGGTGTGACATCGCGCAATACTGCTAAAGGGTCGCGTTCGTTTTTTCCCAATTCGTGCAGGATATATTGTCCTAACCCAACCGCTGATAGTTTACCCGGTCCCTGACCCGTACCCAACAAAATAGCGATTAATTCAGGTGTCGATAAAGCTCTTGCACCATGCGTTAGTAATCGCTCGCGGGGACGTTCATTTTCCACCATATCAGCAATTCGCAGGCAGTAAGTCATAGGAAAGGAGAGTCAAAATTAAGATAGATGTACCTATTTTTAGTTATCCCTTGCCAAGACCAAAAACCTATGCCGATATGGCTAAATCTTTAAGATTTTACAATTTCTTTAATAAATTGAGGGAGTGGGGAGTAGGGAGTAGGGAGTAGGGG
>CAXTCQ010000106.1:0-25389 GCA_964242965.1 uncultured Calothrix sp.
ACTCCCCACTCCCCACTCCCTTCCTTAGTAGTGATTACCAACCTTACGGTGGTGGACAGCGGTGATACCTTCAGGCTTCGATACCCGTCCAGCGTTGACGGTACTATAAACTATCCAGTGGTCGCCTGCATCGAGTCGGCTAGCAACCTCGCACTCAAGGTATGCTAAAGCATCGGTAAGAATTGGCGCACCATTTTGGGCGGGTTGGGTACGTACACCTTCAAAACGGTCTGCACCTGGGGCGAATCGCTTTAAGAAGTGTTTCATCAAGCCTTGATAATTGCCTTCTTCGAGGATATTCAAGACAAATTTACTACCCACTTGCATCAGTGATTCAATCGCCCGGTCTTTTGCTACGGCAACGCTGAAACCTAGCGGTTTGAAGCTGGCTTGCGCTACCCAAGAGGCTAACATCGCGCTTTGCACGTCGCCTTTTTTGGCAGTAATAATGTATAAACCACCACTAATTCTTCCTAAAGCCTTATCCAAGTCTGCACCCAGCGACTTCATCTGCTTAATGCTTTTATCCCGCGTTACCCACTGCGCTAAGTCGGTTCCAGCTTCTTCGCAGAGTTTGTAGGTATTTTCGGTAGGGGTTTCGCGGATTTCGATGACGGGGAAAGCTATATGTAAACCTAATGCGCGGAATTTGTTGAGTAGCGGGTAGGTTGGTTCGTCGTTTCCACCACCAGTTTCAAAGATACCAATAGTTTGTTTGCTGTTAGCTGAACCCAAAATTGTACCCAGCGCTGCTTGAATATTTGCATCAGCCGACGTGGGAGGCATTCCCACAACGATACCAGCAACACGGCTAACAAGTTCGCGCAATTCCTGTAAATCGCTAGCGCTGCCTAAATCTAACATTTCCGCAGCCACACCAGTTTTGGTGATACCGTTAGCAATACCTTGAGCAATGCGATCGCTTGCCCCATACTCAGACACATAAAATATGCCGACGGTAGTTTCTGCCTTGGTTTGGGTTTGACTCCAATTGCGGTAACGTGCCACCAATTCATCAACGTTGTGGTGTAACAGGGGCCCGTGTCCAGTAGCGATAGTATCGATTTTTTCGAGTTCACCCATCCGCTTTAATGCTGACAGTACCGACCGAGCATTGGGACCCATCAAGCACTCGTAGTAGTAGTGATAGTCGGGGGAAATTGCTTCGAGGTCTTCGTCAAATGTGGCTTCAGTACAGTAATGCATCCCGAAGGCATCGCAGGTATATAAGATTTTGGTGTGATGGTCGAAGGTAAAAATTGTATCGGGCCAGTGTAGGTTGGGTGCGATAACAAATTCGAGTTCGTGCCCGTTGCCCAAATCTAACTTATCGGCGTTTTTGACAATTTGCCGTTTGAAGGGAATATGGACAAAATTTTCTAAAAACTGAATCGCCACCTTAGAGCCAACCACCGTAATATCTGGGGCAAGCTTTAGAATATCTTTTACCAAGCCACTGTGGTCAGGTTCGGTGTGGCTAATTATTAAATAATCGATTTTGTTTATGTCAACTAAGCCTTTGAGGGTATCGAGGTAGAGCTTGCGGAACTTTTCATGCGAAGTATCGATTAGTGCAGTTTTTTCACCGCGAATGATAAATGAGTTGTATGTAGTACCGTTTTGCAAACCAAACTCGATATCGAACCTGTCTCGATCCCAATCCAAAGAGCGAATCGTCGTCGTGTCGGTAGCTATATCCTTAAGCTGTATAGTCAGCCGTTTTTGGGTTTTCTCGGTGAGTGCTACCATAACTAGCCTCCAATATTTAAATAAGTATTTATTACCTCTGGTTATATTGTGCCATGAGTTAAATGTAAATAATTATTAAAAAAACTATGGATGAGTTAAAGAAAACTGAAGGGAGTGGTGAGTAGGGAGTAGGGAATAGGGGGAATAATATAATCATGTCATGCAAATAGTATAGTTAGAACTTACAGCAGTCTCTTTCTAGTGCTGCAATACTTTGGGTGTAAGAGGATGTTTTAAAAGTGTCTGTGAATGTCATGCTGAGGAACGAAGCATCTTAGTGTACAGGCTTAAACCCTAGATTATTCGTTCCGCTGCGCTCCACTCAGAATAACAATTTATACCTTGTTCGACTTTTCAAACATCCTCTAAGGCACGCTCTTGACTTTACTCATAAAACCAGTTCTCGTATTATTGCACCTTCTTGGATGGCAATCTCGTCATCTACTGGTTCAAGATAAAGCTCTATAGCTTCCTGAATATTTACCAATGCATCGTCAATATTATCACCTTCGCTAATGCAACCAAGTAGCGAAGGAACGTAAATTGTGTAACCACCTTCATCGCTTGGTTCTAAGATAACTTTTATTTTCATTGGTTCTATGGGATTTATGCTAGTAATTTAATTTTAACAATGGGCTAGTATAGCTTCACAACATTTTTAGGTGATTACGATAAAGAAAATTGGAAAAAAGTCCCTTACTTTTAATTCGGAAATCTTTGCTAGTGGTGTTTTCAAAAGCATCATTGCATAACTTCTAATATTTTCTGTATAATTTCAAGGACATAATACGGATTTATCCCCTAATGGGTTATAGCATTGATAGCGCTGTTGAATTTTTACACAATTTCTCTAAAGCTACTAGCCACCGCATACAAAAAAACTTTATAATAATCAACTTGCAATCGTTCGGAAGGAATATTTTTTACGATCTGTCCGAGATGAGGAATTATTGCTATTGATTTTGTTTTTGCCAGCAATCTAATTCTTAATTGTTCAGGTATTTCCAGTGCATTCCTAAAACAACAATTCGAGAACCTTCTTGAGATTTCTCAACTTTAATTTGCGCTCCTAATTCTTCTCCTAAAGCGGGAACATGGGTAATGACACCCACTAACTTATCTTGCCGTCCCAAGGTTTGTAAAATGTTGGAAACGCTTTGTAGAGTTTCTGAATCTAACGTACCAAATCCTTCATCGATGAATAAACTACCTAGTTTTGCTCCTCTAGATAATCTATCGGATAGCGCTAAAGCTAGGGATAAAGAAGTTGCAAATGTTTCACCACCGGATAGGGTTTGTACTTTTCTAGATTCTCCTCCATTCCAGTTATCTTCAACATAATATTTTTTATCATCGGCATATTTCAGAGAATATCGTTGTTCGGTAAGTTCTCGAAGATATACTGTAGCTTGCTCGACTAATTCGCGTTCAAAATGTTGGAGAATGTAAGCTTGAAATCGATTCGATTGTAACTCTTTCGATAAGGTACTATAAGTCTGTAAGTCTTGCTGCTTGTCGTCTAGTTTAGCTTGTAATTGTTTTGTGAGTTTTTGGGTATCTTCTACTTTTGTAATTGCCAGCTTTAACTGTTGGTATTCATTTTGTGACTGTTTATATTTTTCATCGGCAGCGTTAACAGCTATTTGATATTGGGTAATTATTTCTTGACTTGTAGTTTTTTCACCAATTTCATTCGTTGTTTGGTTAATGAGAGTTTCTAACTTAGTTTTATTGTCTCTGTGTTCGGTATATTTTTGCAGCATTAAGGTCTTTCTCTCTCTTTTGTAATTGCGGTTGAGTTTCCGCTTGATATATTTGTGCTTGTTTCAAATTATCTTCTTCTACTTTGAAAGCTGCTTGCTTTGTGCTGAGAACCTCTGTTGCAGTCTTAAGAGTAGCTTCAGTCTGACGATAATTAGTGCGGGCAGAATTGACAGATGTCCAAGTTGCAGAAAGGCGATCGCATGTTCTTGCTTGCTCTAATCGCACAGATAAACTATTAATTTCTGTAGCTTTTTCGTTTAATTCAGTAAGTTCCAATTTTTGCTTGTTAAGTCCTTGAAGCTTTTCTAATAATTGCTGTTCGGCTGCCAATTTAGTTTTGGCATTTTCAACTGCTTGGTATAAACGAGGCAAATCATGTTCGAGAAATTGTAAGCGATCGCGCTGATTTTTCAATTCAAACTCTGACGGTAATTCTAAACCTTTAAGTTGCTCTTGAATCGATTTACACTCACCTTCAAAGATACTCGCTTGCCTTTCAGCTTGTTGACGCATATCGGCAAAAATTTGAAAGCCAGTTAATTTACGTAAAATTTCCCGTCGTTCGGAAGCATCTCCTTTCAAAAATTGATCGAATTGTCCTTGGGGAAGCAAAATGACTTTTGTGAAAGTCTCAAAGTTCATCTTTAAAATATCTTCGATAGCCGCAGTTATGTGGCTTTCTTTCTGTTCTCCTAAAGGCTGCCAAACATGATTAATTAATTTATCCAATTTGAAAATAGCTTGGGGTGTCTTAGTCCGATATGACCAGGAACGTAAGACTTGATATTCTATATTATCTACTAAAAAACGTAGCGATACCTGTAATTTTAAGCTACCTTGACTCAATAGCTCTTTAGATTGGTTTCTACCGCTCAATCTTGGTACTTGACCGTAGAGTGCCAAAGTCATCGCATCCAGCAATGAAGATTTTCCCGCACCCGTTTGTCCGGTAATTGCAAATATTTCTAGTTTTTCAAAATTGATTTTTGCCTGATTGCGGAAACTCGTAAATCCTTCTAAAGTTAATTCAAGCGGTCGCATTTTCGATATCCTTGATTTCTTTATAGAGTTGCTCAAACTTTACTACTACATCCGCAGATGGTGTAGTGTTTAATTCATCTTGGAAATAACGTTTAAATTCTTCTACAGGGTCGAATTCTTCATAATCTAGAGATTTTGGTCGATTTGAAGTAACTTCGGGATAACGCGGTTCGATTAGTAATATTTTTTCACCGCAAATTTTACGGATTTTATCAGCTAAACCGATTTTTGGTGTTTCCAGGTTAATGATTACTTTGATATACCCTGGATGTTCGCGGTAAGCTTCTAATTTTGCTTCATAATCGCTCAATTCGCATTCAATCACCTGCAAAGGTTTTTGACAAGGAATAGATTTAAATTCGGTACTAGCAGGTAAACCTGGTTCAACATCAATCAAATAAAATCCCTTTTCTTCCCCAGCTTCACCGAAATCTACTTGAATTAAAGAACCCGAATAATAAGTTGGGGCTGCAACTGGTATTTTTTGGGCTTTATGAATATGTCCTAAAGCAATATATTGAGCTTCCGCAGGTAAGCTTTGCCCAAATAGTGCATAAGTATCTTTGGTATGATGACGAGCTTCGGAATTAGCTAATCTTGCACCGTCAATAGTTAAATGAGCCATCATCATATTGACAGCATTATCTTGAAAACCACTCGCTAAATTTTCTAAACATCTACTTAATCTTCCTCGATAATCTCCGATTAGTTCCTGCTCGTTCATGTCCCAGATATTTTCAACCGTTAATAGCTTTCTTTCTGAAGCAAAAGGCATTGCCGCTACACATAGTTTGCCACTAGGGGTATCTATATTAATTAAACCTCCGTTATTAACGCTACGAGGTTTGCCGAGAATACGAACATCAAATGCTAATAGGAGACTCGCAAGATTATCAAAGCGGTTTGCGGAATCGTGATTGCCTGCGATCGCAATTGCTGGTATCTTGGCATTTCGCAGTTCTTCAAAGAATTTATATGCGACTCGTTCGGCTTCGGCTGGAGGATTAGTAGTCTCGAAAATATCACCAGCAATTAACATTGCATCAACTTCTAATTTTTTGGCTTGTTGTAAAAGTTGGTTGAGTGTATATTCGATTTCGGGTGTTCTATCTTTGCCTTTGAGATGCCGACCTAAATGCCAATCAGCGGTATGAATTAAACGCACAAATACCTCCTAAAAACGGTCAAAATCAGCTTCGATATTAGTAATTTCAGTTTGACTCAAAAAGACTTCTTCCTTACGAGTTGCGTAAGCAGGGAAAGGAAAATTAATTAAAATAGGTGCGGGGACTTCGGGTTGATGAACAAACATGCTTCCAGATTTCAAAAATAATGCTCGTTTGCGACAAGAACCCGTGAGAAAGTTATATTCGGGACGTTCCGCTTCCGCTGAATCCAACCTCCCGACCACACGAATCGCTGCTTGTCCAACTACCCGACGTTCGACTTCGGAAGCTGTTTGCTGTGCCCCAATGAGAATGATTCCTAATGAACGTCCGCGTTCGGCAATGTCTACTAGTAAATCTTTGATTGGGCTACGTCCTTCGCGGGGTGCATATTTATTCAACTCATCTAGAACGATAAAAACAACTGGTTCGCGTCCTTGTTTCTCTTTTTGAAAAAATAGTTTTTGTAGCAATACACCGACAACAAACTTTTGAGCGCGGGCGCTAAGTTTATGAATATCAGTAACTGTTAATTGTTTATCTGAAGCAAGTGGATCGAGTTGATATTTTACAACTTCATCGGGTGTTAAATCACCTCTAATTAAATGACTGACTTCATTTCCTATACCATATAAACGCCGAATCATAGCTTCCGCAGTCGCTGGCACATTTCGTCCTAACCAACGCCGATTTTCTTGTATATCTTCATCGTTGAGAAGTTTGTCTTCTAAAAAATCGATTAAATCCCTAAATGTTTTAATATTTGTTTTCCCATCTTCTCCATAAGCTTCCACTTCCAAATGAGCTTGTTTTTTACGCCGACGAGTTGCATCGTTTGCGTCATTTTCTGATGCCAAACGTGCTAACCGTTCCTCTACCGTTGTCACCAAATAGGATAAATTGCCCCGATCTAAATCTTCCCCAGTGAACAAAAAACGAAACAAGCGATCGCGGCACAATTCCCGAATACTCCACAAGTAAACAGATATCCCTTCCGAACGCTGTTCTAAATCGGAATCAACCGTGCGCGAATCTCTTTTTGGTGCAGCCCGAAAGCTAACATTTTTAAATGGCTGTACTGGCAATTTTAAAAGCTCATACTTGCTATGACCTTTCTCATTTTCCGATTTACCATAAATTCGATTGAGCTTATCTAAAAAGAATAAATCTTCACCTTTGACATTAAAAATCAACGCTTTAGTATTAGCTTTATAGGAACTTAGAACCGCAGAATTAAAAATCGAATGCAGTAAAAACAACGCATATGATGTTTTAGTTGCAACACCCGAAACACCCGATATATTTACATGAGCGCCCTTTTCACCATTAATAAATGAATAATTAAAAAATGCAGCATTCCCGTTATTCATAATACCAGCCGAAATCGGTGTATCCATACTGTCAAAATACAGCGCAGTAGCCAATTGCTTATCTACAGCCAAATTCACCGGGTCGCCGGGTTGTGGAGGTAAATACTGCTCTGGTTCAATTCTTGTAACTTGAACGTGTCCCGTATAAGCAATATTTACAGGCAAAGTTCCCTCTTTTGCCACTAACAAAGTATCAGTATCAAATAGTGCCCCTTCATATCGAGTACCAACATAATCAACCACACCATAAAAACGCACAATTCCCCCACCATCTGGACGTTGAGTTTGCACCTCAATTACATCATCAAGTCGCAAAACTTTTTTAGAATCTACTGCTATCCAAAATTCCAAAGGAGTAGCTTCTTTAGTACCAAGTACAAAACCAATCGGTTCAGAAATTGTCATTAACTACCTCCACAAGATGCCAAAAAATGTTGTACTCGCCGCTGAATTACTCCCACATCACCCATATATCTACCTAATTCCCTTTCTAATGCCCCTACAGGGGTCAAATTTTGCGGGGCGCGGGGGTCGCGTGAGGGATGAGAAGCATATTTAGGAATTAAATAAGTGCTGCGATTTGCTATTTCTTGAGCTTCTGACCAAGGAGTATTACCAGATAATTCCAATCGGACAATTCCATGTAAATCGTGATAGGCTTTTTGCGGAGAATGTTGAGAATTACCCGATTTTAAATACCACGAAAGACGGGATTTATTTTGAATATTAATTTTGAAAATAGGGGTACGCTGTCCTGGTAATAGCTGCCACAATAGGGCTGCGTATTTCTCAGTTAAATAATTTTTGTGCATTGTCTTAACGTAGCCCAAAGTAAAAATTGGCGATTCGTATCGCAATGGTCCATCCCGAATCACCAAAGTATTTGCATCTTTTGTCGCTACTTTTTTAACTAACTCTTCCTCAGCCGCTAACATCTCGGTTTGGACTATTAAAGTCCGCGCTTCGGGAGTATTTTCTGACTTCCTTTTTACTGCTTCGTACAATAATTTAGCTTTGCTTCCCAAAGGACAAGGAATTGACGTTGATATTGCTTCTTGTTCCCCACCAAAACCCAATACGCGACGTATACTAATTTCTGTACAACTTGCTTGAGGAATAGTTCGATCGACTAACACTGCACCTACAGCAATCGTTCCGAAAACACCGTATGTAATACTATTCCCATCACCACCCACAAGCGGCGCATCTATACGCCGACGACCATCAATAAAGATAAGATGGTTAGGAAGCGATCGCGCTTTTGGCGACTCGAAATTTTCCCAATCCTCAGTTTCCACTGCTGGATTGACATCACTTTCACTCAAAGCCAGGTTTTCTGCGATTTGAATCGGTGGCTCGTAGTTATTTCCCCAAGGTTCCATGCGAAAATTATGCGATCGCCAAAATTCATCTACGTGATTACCGTTTGACATCACCTTTTGTCTTACTCAGTAGATATTCCGTTATCAATATTACTGCTTAAGTATGACCAATCGCCACTTTTAAAACTTAATTTGGATATTAAGTATTTATTTATACGATAATTTTATCGAGCTAAAAACCCGACGAGCGAATGTCCAAAACTTGGCTAGCTTTAACAATTGGTAATTCCCGGTTGCACTGGGGATTATTTACAGGTGAAACCCTCATGTACACCTGGGATAGCAATTACGTTGGTGCGGATGTCGTCCAGCAGCTAGCCGAATATCGAGGGAGTGGGCAATGGGGAATAGGGAGTAACGAAAAAGAGATCGAGATTTTACTTGCTTCATCATCCCTGCCGATACCCCTAAAAATCGCATCCGTTGTCCCCGCACAAACCCAAATTTGGCAAAGTTACCCAGATGTACAAATAATTACTTTAAAGAATATTCCGCTCAGAGCGATGTATCCTACTTTCGGGATTGATAGAGCCTTAGCTTTACTTGGCGCAGGTAGCTTTTTCGGATTTCCAGTCATGGTAATCGATGCAGGAACAGCACTAACTTTTACTAGTGCTGATAGTCATCATACTTTAGTAGGTGGCGCAATTTTACCGGGATTGGGTTTGCAACTCGCAACATTAGCAACGCAAACCGGACAGTTACCGAATGTAAAACTACCACAACAATTACCCCCACGTTTAGCGATGAATACCTCAGAAGCGATGCAAAGCGGGGTAATTTACACGTTACTGGCTGGAATTAAGGACTTTCTACAAGCTTGGTGGCAGGATTTTCCCGATGGCAAGGTCGTGATAACAGGAGGCGATCGCACTCTCATAATAGAGTATTTGCTTAAGCAATTTCCTGAAATTGCCGAGCGTATAAGTGTAGAAGCGAATCTAATTTTTTGGGGAATGCGAGAAATATTTAGGATTCAGAACGGGTTTACAACAAATTAACCTGCATTACTTAGATCCCCGACTTCTTGAAAGATATAGAAGCCGAATTAGGGTGATACCCTCTATTTAGCAGTATCTTTCGAGAAGTCGGGAATCTGTTTTTTCACGAGAGTTATTACTAAAAATTTAGACTATTGACTAATAACTGCGGATACCGTTTGCGTTTTTTTGTCAATCTTGCCTTTCAGTAGTAAACCCGCAACACCAAAAGCTAAAAGGCTCAAACTAGAGTTGGACTCAGGAACAGTTTGTCTGCGGACAACTTGGTAACTGGTAAACTGCTCACGTCCAAGCGATTGAAAAGTTATTGGATCGAATCGATCGATACCAAGACCTATAGGGTAGGAATTAGGATCATCAGAAAGTTTTGGCAGAGTACCTGAGTAGCCGACACCAACATTAATTAAACAGGTGAAGCTAGCTGTTGCTGAACATCCAGATGGATAAGAAATACCGCTAAGTATTGGACTGCCAGGAGGACCAAAAACAATAGATGGAATAACTTCCCAGTCAGCGTTTTCACCGTTTACATTTAGCTGCGGTGATGAAAAGAAAAAGTTGGAAATAGCATTTGGGTATAAAATTCCTGGATTCCCTGGAGTTGGAATGCCTATTGATGGCACAGGAGAGCGAGGAACATCTGTATCTAAAGTAAAAGAACCTTTTGTCCCATTTTGCCCAGTGAAGTTGAAATCTAATAGAGCAGCTCTAGCAGGTTTTACGACTACAGTCCCCATAGTGAAGACTACTATTCCTGCAACAGCCGTAAATATTCTTTTCATGGTATCCATATATTTCCTAGAGCAAAGTCAATAGTTAACGATGGTAAAAATTGCTTCATACCGTACTTGATTTATCAAGTCTTATTACCTACGTAGCTTCGTTAAATAAACATGTAATATGCTGTTTTAACTTACGTAAAGTAAATTAATCCAAAAAATATTTAGCAATATACACAGAACAGCTATCGGATATTACTTAGACGGCTAATATCTCTATTTCCCGTAATTGGCTTTATGAGTGAATCTTACTATATGGACAAAAGTGATTGTCTATTATTTCGGTATCTTTATAAAAAAAAGTCAAATTACTGAAAAAACTATATTTTATTTATACGCACATTGACAGTAAATATTTTTATGCTATTATGCAATGTATTTATTTTTACTTACCTCTTATCTGCTTAGTAGAGATATACTTATGCGATCGCGTAGAAGCTAAAATAATTCACTAACGTTTCTGAACGCTTTGCTTCACAAACGCTTTCCCGCGATCGGGTGACACTAGATAGCAGTTTTCTTGTTCAAACATTACCATTATTCACTAAAGTTGCCTGCCCACCGAGCGAAAAAACTGGTTGTGTCGGTAAGAATAATGAATTTAAGCGCATATTTTTGTCGCTTGGTTTGGGTGTAGGAAAAATGATTATCAATTCCCTTATCTGTTTCTCTCTATCAATACTTAATTGTATTACTTATCAATATTCATTTTGGTTGAATCAAAGCACAGTGATAGGGGGTTAAAGCCCTCAGTCGGAACCAAACATTTAATGATGTATTTTTTGATTGATTAAAAATTTGATTGAATCAGAAAATATTAGTTGATTTTATGAGTTTCAAGAGCGCTATAATTTAATTTAAAGACCCCGCCATTAATGGCGGGGTTTAGGATAAATTGAAGGCGGTGGTAGTAGTTGTCGAAAGTAACAATACAAACGTCAATATTGAAAAATCAAGAGAATGTTGCAGCTGTGGATTTTTTAGAAGAGTATGGAGTTATTTTCGGTTCTGCCATTCGTACAGGCTTCTCGATTCGTAATAAATTAGGGGCTACAGATAAAACTAAGCGCCAATTAGAAAGTGAAATATCTAAACAGTTAGAGTTTCGATACGGTTTATCTTCAACAGATGCTCGTAACGCTTATAGCAAAGCGGAAGCCACCTATGCCTCTCAAATTGAATTAGTTAACTTATATATTGATGAACGCTACGAATCAATTAAAGCTGTCAAGAAGTCGATTAAAAAGTTAGAAAAACAATTGGTCAAGGCTCAAAAACAAAATCAGGAGTTGAAAATTAAACATATCAAGAAAAAATTACATTATAAAGCGTCGAAAATACAGTCATTACAAGCCAAAATTGCCAAGCTAAAGTTACAACGAGATAGCGGTAGATTTAGCGTTACCTTTGGTAGTAGTAGATTATTCGACAAACATCACCGACTTGAAGCCAATGGTTATAAAAATCATTACTGTTGGTTGTCCGATTGGCGTAACGCTAGAAGTAACCGGATTTATTATGAAGGTGCGAAGTTATTTATAGCTGGCAATCAACTTTGTAAATTTAATCCTACCGAGCAAACATTGACACTTACCGTTCCACCATGCTTAGTGGATAAATATGGCAAAACAGTAACTTTATATGGCGTTAACTTTAATTATGGTTCTGATTGGTTAGCAGATGCGCTAACGCCCATGAAATATCCAGACGGTAAGCAAGCAGCCGATAAACAAAAGTATCGAACGGGAACTTTAAAACCCGTAACTTACGAATTGGTCAATCGTCATGGTAGATGGTATATCAATGCAACTATTGATTCTGTAGTTGGTAGTATTATTACCTCTGCAGAGAAAGGCGTTTTCGGAATAGACTTTAATCCGAACAGTATTGATTGGGCAATTGTCGAGCGTCATGGAAATTTGCTTCGCCACGGTTCGATTAAAATTAATATTCAAGACAAGTCATCTCATCAAACTGAAGATATTTTAGGTAAGGCAATTGCAGAAATTGTCAGAATTGCTCAACAATATCAAGTACCAATAGCAATCGAAGATTTAGACTTTACAAAAAAGAAGGCAGCCCTTAAAGAACGCTCCAAAAAATATGCAAGGATGCTGTCTAATTTTGCCTATTCCAAATTTACCCAATTGATTGAAACACGTTGTATTAGACAAGGTGTCGAACTCAATCGAGTCTCGGCAGCCTATACTTCAGTCATTGGGGTGACAAAGTACATGGCTCTTTATGGGCTAAATTCTGGTTGTGCCGCAGCTTTGGTAATAGCGCGTCGCGGCCAAGGTCGTACTGAAAAGCTTCCCTTATCTCATGCTCGTTACTTTAAAAGACCAGAGGATCGACTGAAGTCGGGGGCATGGGCTAGGGTGAGCAAGAAGATAAATATTTGTTCTGGCATAGCTAGAAACAAGTTTTATTTTCTTGGGGACAAAAAGGTAAGGACTAACCGTTCTTTGCATGGCAAGCTAAGGCAAATACAGTTCACTAAGTGGGCTGGTCAAACTGTGCAGGTACTGCGTACCCCTCATATCAAATTAAAAACCTAGCGCCGATGGTTTACCTGTCCACTTAGCAATTAATGGCTAAGTTTGGCAAGGTTTTTTACAGCGCTCTCTCACGCTGAAGAAGTTCTAAGCGATCACGTTTATACTACAAGCGGTTAACTCATATCTTATCTATAGGGCTACTATTTGATTTTTGGAGCGCGTAGCAGCAGCTTGCGCTTACAAAATTAGGTATTGTCAGGTGCGTTACGAGAAGCGCTAACGCACTCTACATATCTACGTATAGTTTTAAAAATCAAACCGGATTCTTATATCTATCTAAGTATTAAATTACTGGAAATCATATATTTAAGTAATTATTTTTACATGCGTTCGGAATACTCAAATAGTCCTCTTTCAGAGGACTTGAGCTATTAGCCAGGGACTTACAGTCCCTGGCGGGCGAAAGCGCAGTTGATAGATATATAAATACTTAGTTATTTTTGGGTTTATCAATATAATTAGTGCAAGATGTTGGGTTGCGCTGCGCTTCACCCAACCTACGAGAGCGCAGTCGATAAATATGTAAATACTTAGTGACTTTTAGGCTTGGCAATATAATTAGAGCAAGATGTTGGGTTGCGCTGCGCTTCACTCAACCTACAAACTACAAACAACTATGAATTTTGACTAGCCAAAAACGACTCGACCACCTTTTGCACTTTTGATAAAATCACGAATTTCTTCAGCAACTACCTCCGTACATGACTGGGCTAAATCATTGTCTCCATGAGTAATGACTTTCAAATTTGCTCCAGGTGTTAATTGTGCATATGCTTGACTCGCCGCCGATACTTCTTGTGTATCTTTTCCACCTTGTAAAATTAAAACCGGAGATGTCATCACACAAAGGCGAGTTTCCAATAATTCTGCATGAATTTCGGGAATTTGACGTTCAAATAATAACTCGCAAGCGGTAGGATACTGCTCCATTATTAGACGCTGTTTCCATTCTTCCTCAACTTTAATTTCCCAACCAAATTTTTTTGCAATTGGACGGAAAAATCGCAGTAGAGCAAACATTAATTCCGAACGTTGCAAAATATTTTGCATCTGCTTCAAACGCTTGTCGGTTCCTTCTGTGGCTACACCTTCAGGTGCTAGCAAAACTACCCCAGGAGTCCGTCCGGGATACTTTAAAGCATAACTTGCCGCAATCCACCCGCCTAGCGAATGCCCAACTAAATAAGCTTTTTCTAATTTCAATGTATCTATAAATTCTGCTAAACAATCGACTTGTAAATCAATTGAATAGTGAATATCCGGAATTTCTGACTCTCCAAATCCCAGTAAATCTGGTGTCAAACAATGGAACTCACGCGAAAGTAGTTCCATAGTCGGCACCCATTGACTGCCATCGTTCCAAGTACCGTGCAGGAAAATTATCGGTAATCCTGCACCAACTTCACGCCAAAAAAGTAACCCGTGAGTCAGTTTTCTCCGAGAGTTGCGAAAAGTTTCCATTTTAATTTTAGTAATAAATTTTAGATATAGTCAGCAGTAAAAAGTTAGTTGTTAACACAAATGTGCTTTATGATACAGAACAGTCTATTAGTAATCAAAGCTTAATATCTAACAATTAACTGCTGACAAATAATGAGCATAGCTATTATGCCAGTGTTATCAAGCCTTTTAAGTAGTCTTGTAACTGTTGACTGTGGTCGTGTGACATTGGTTCTGACGGTAAAGAATCTGGGAAAAATGCCTGAATCTCCATTACTTCTAATGTATCCTGGACTTCCATAGTCCCCTCAACATCAGCTTCTACCACTACACAAATTGAGTGGATTCGTGGATCTCGATCCGGTGCAGAATAAACCCCAACCAAGCGACGAATTTGGACTAAATTTAGCCCAGTTTCTTCCTTAAGTTCGCGTCGAATCGTATTAGGTATATCTTCTCCCCAGTCCACAATACCACCAGGTAATGCCCAGCGACCATTGTCGCGCCGTCGAATCAAGACAATTCGACCATCGGGCAAAATCGGAATTATACTAGTGCCAGGAATCGGATGTCGGAATATGACACCGAGTACTGTTTGTCCATAACGCCATAAGTTACGTGTGGACTCGATTGGTACTGTAAATAAAGCAAGAATATTCAATATTCACTCGCGGGGTTTTTACTCAGGATTTTTCGCCACTAACATAGTATTATCTACGCAACTGCTAAAATATGGAGTTTTGTACTATACTATAAGACTTGTGGTTTCGGGGTTTATTCTAACGATTGCGATAAAACAAATCAATATCACCGTCCAACTAAAAATTTAAGTATTGTATACATATATACATTTCAAACTCATTTAAATTTTAAATAAATATTATATACAATTGTCCCAAAAATTGCTGCTATTATTTCACTAATTTTGAGGGTGGCTAGATACCCGACAAAATAATTGCGAAGTTGGGGATTTGACCTCACGGATGAAGAGCAAATTCAATAACATTCAATCTTGCTACTGAACAATAACTTTTAGCGACGCAAATTATTTGAAAAAATTAGATAAATATCATCGATTATCAATATATCTATTCACAACTGCTGGCAAAAAACCGTCCTCCGCGTATTGGAATTGACACAATTGCTGCGAATAGGGTATAATGTATTGCTGTTTAAGATATAATTAAAGTCAAGCTAGAATAAAATGTGTCAGCGGCATTGGAATTGATTATTGCCTGATATATTGACTAGATGTGACTTTCTTGTTGTTTATTTAATAGAGGTGAACATGGCAAAGCGCCGTAACCCGAAAAAAGAAAAGGCGCTACGAAACCAGGCTTATGCCCGGAAGTTTCGTAAACGGACTACTACAGGACGAATGCAACGAAACCGATTCCAACAACGCACGACGAAGAGTGAAGAGGATGAGGGTGCAGCAGCAGATATGGGTGCCGCTGAGTAAATACTCTTGCTCAATATTTTACTCATTCCTGTGGCTGATGAATCGGGGCGTACATCGTGTACGCCCTTAGTCGCGTTCTAATGAACTTGATAGCAATTAACTGCCAATCCAATACTACTCGGTTAAGAATATTCAAGGAACTAAAAACTTAGTTTTTTGAAGTAACCGAGGTTATTTTTTTGGTTGGCAGTTAAAACTCGAATTTCTAACTTCTAACTCCTGTACGGGCGGGTTTATAGATATTTTGTTTGATAATTTAAGGGTACTGCTAAACCCGCCCCTACCGACTCCTAACTCCTAACTCCTAACTCCTAACTCCTAACTTTTTACAATTATTCTGTCATTTGAGAACGGGCAACAGTTAACGCTTGGCGAATTTGTGCAAAGCCAGTACCCCCGTAGCTGTTACGTGCGGCAACGACTTGAGTTGGTGAAATAGCCTCGTAAATATCAACTTCAAACGCGGGGTGTAATTGTTTCCACTCTTCTAAAGTTAAATCTTTGAGAAGTTTTCCTGCGGCAATACTAGTTCTCACAACTTTGCCAACGAGATTGTAAGCTTCCCGGAATGGAACACCTTTCCCAGCCAAATAATCTGCCACATCGGTAGCGTTAGAAAAGTCCTCGCAAACGGCTTCTGCCAAGCGCTGAGTCCGAAATTCTAAGCCTTCGCGCAGCAAAATTGTCATCGCTGATAAGCAGGCTTTGACGGTGTTAACCGTATCAAATAAACCTTCTTTATCTTCTTGTAAATCCTTGTTATATGCCAAAGGTAGCCCCTTCATCATCACCAGCAGTGCTTGGAGATGACCGAAGACACGACCAGTTTTGCCCCGTACCAGTTCTGGTACATCGGGGTTTTTCTTTTGAGGCATAATACTTGAACCTGTTGCACAGCTATCTTTAAGGATAACAAAGCGGAATTCTTCACTTGCCCAGAAAATCACCTCTTCCGATAGACGGCTTAAGTGAACCATAATTAGGCTAGCTGCTGACGAAAATTCGATGGCAAAATCTCTGTCGCTGACACCATCCAAACTATTGGCGTAAACTGCATCAAAATCTAATAATTTAGCAGTATAGTGGCGGTCGATGGGGAAAGTTGTTCCAGCTAAAGCACCGCATCCCAACGGCGAAATATTAACACGGCGAGAGACATCACCCAACCGTTCCCAGTCGCGCTGCGTCATCTGGTAGTAAGCGAGAAAATGATGCGCTAAACTGACAGGTTGAGCGCGTTGGAGGTGAGTGTAGCCGGGGATAAGGGTTTCGATATTTTTTTCGGCAATATCGAGTAAAACTGTTTGAAACTCGCGGATTTGCTTTTGGATTTGCTGGATTTGGTCGCGCAGGTAAAGCCGGGTATCGGTGCCAACTTGGTCATTGCGCGATCGCGCTGTATGCAATTTCTTTCCCACATCGCCAACAATGTCTGTAAGTCGCCGTTCCACAGCAAAATGTACATCTTCAGCATCTATACCGGGGTTAAAATCACCCTGGCGATATTCCTGGCGAATTTGTTCCAAACCGTCTACGAGTTTTTTACCCTCATCCTGAGAAATAATACCAGTATGGGCAAGCATCTGAGCGTGTGCTTGCGAGCCAGTCAGGTCATACTCGATTAGTTCGATGTCAAAGTTGATACTTGCATTAAAACGTGCGATCGCAGGATGCAGTCCTGATTCAAAGCGATCGCTCCAATTGGGTTGCTTCATAAATGCTGATGTAGGGAGTAGGGAGTAGGGAGTCGGGAGTAGGGGAGAGAAGGGGAGAAGCGGGGAAAGGGGGGGAAGAAGGGGGGAAAGAAATATCCTTTACTTCCGTGTTTCCCCTCACTCCCCCCACTCTTTCCATCTCCCTTACTCCTACTCCCTACTCCCCACTCCCTACTCCCTAATTACTTTAGCCGTAGCTGGTTAAATTCCGAATCATATAACCAATAACCAGCCCAATCAATAGTGCCCATGCTTGACCGGTCTGTACAAAATGCGTAAATGATGTTTGTAGCTGACCGATCAGATTCGCGTCTCTGACGGTTTGAGCAAAAACACTCAATTCTAAAGGAGGTTGTCCAATAAATTGCAGCACCCAATCGCTAAATACTTCCATATCGTGTTAAAAATGGTGATTTGTCTAAGTTTTAATGGTTAGTAGCGCTCGTTTAGACTTGATTGGCTTAACTCGCGCTACAAGCTGCTTCAACTTAAGTGGAAGCGTAACTTTTATGTCATAACCTTAAGCTACAGGTGATGTCCACTACATCGGTTTTGAATGCTTGAGTGCAGAAATCCTAAATTTATATTTCGCAATCATTAATTGAATGGCTCTAGATTTAAAATTCAAAATCCAAACTTGGTGCAGCTATATCTATAAAACTATCAGCAATTCTAAATTGGTCGTTTAGCCCAGTTGCTGTGTAAGTATTATTATCGCCGATAGCTTCAGCAATCACCGCATCTTCTGTAGATATAAATATTGTCAGCAAAAAGCTGAGAGCGAACGCTGCTAATACTACCCAATACTTTTTAAAAAAATGTCTCATTTTAAACCGACTGATTGATTTGCACCACAGTCTTAACTTTATACTTCAGGTGATGGCAACCGCAATTTTGCGGCTGTTCGTAAAATTTGCCCTGCCAATACAGCCGCACCAAATCCGTTATCAATATTTACGACTCCGATTCCCGGCGCACAGGAGTTGAGCATTGTCAAGAGGGGTGCAAGTCCGCCAAAGCTTGCACCGTAACCGATACTCGTAGGAACAGCAATAATAGGACAATCAGCCAATCCCCCGACAACGCTCGGAAGTGCCCCTTCCATTCCAGCAACAACAATTAATACCGATGCTGATTCGATGACGTGACGGTTGTTGAGCAAGCGATGGATACCAGCAACACCGACATCCCAAAGTCGCTGTACGTTAAAACCGCAAAGTTCGGCAGTGACAGCAGCTTCTTCAGCAACGGGTAAGTCGGAAGTTCCAGCCGAAATTATACCAATAGTTCCGTTATATTTCGGTTTAATGCTTGGGGGAGTAATAGCGGCAATCCTTGCCATTTCGTAGTATCGCAAACCTCTGACTTTGGGCTGAAGTAAAGAATATACATCGGGTAAAATGCGCGTTGCCATCACAACGGAGTTTCTTTCCCGCATTGCCTGCATAATAGTCGCAATTTGTTCGGGGGTTTTGCCTTGTCCCCAAATCACTTCGGGGAACCCGGTACGAAGTTCGCGGTTATGGTCAATTTTGGCAAATTCCCCAACAGGTTCGTAATTTAGATTTTTGAGAGTGTCGAATGCAGCATCGGCAGAAAGCGTACCGTTAGCAATAGAGGAAAGAAGCGATCGCAAATTTTGGTCGTTTGTCATTTGTCAGTTGTTAATTGTTAGTTGTCAGTTGTTAGTTGTCAGTTGTCAGTTGTTAGTTGTCATTTTGTCTAGAATTAAAACTAATGATTAATGACTTTAATTTTGGTGGGTACGTAATAGTCGTACTCGTAGGTTGGGTGGAACGTTGACGCGTTCGCGCAGCGTGTGCGAAGCACTCAGCGGCTTGCCGTTGGCGCAGCCGCCCTTTTAGGGCTAGGCTAGTGGAACCCAACTATATAAATGTTGGGTTACGCTTACGCTACACCCAACCTACAACTACAACTACAACCCGCCAAAATTAATGACATGGACTACTAACTACCAACTAGTGACCACTGACAACTAACTATTCTTCCACCTTCAGTTCATATTTGTTCCACAATGTTGCACCTTGCGAACCGAGTGCGGAAAATTTCACATTTTCGATGCGGTTTCGTACTGCTACCAATGACAAAGGAGTAACTAAGTAAATTTCGGGTAAATACTCTTGCGTCAGTTGTTGTGTTTTCGCGTAGATTTCCTTACGCTTGCCATCATCCAATTCCTGCGCTGCTTCGATATATAAGCGACCAATTTCTTCTTCCCAATCATTAATTTTTCTATCAATCAGTTGTTCTTGTCCTCGTTGTGGTTGTTGGTTGAACGAGTGCGAATTTCCATCCGGAGACCATTTATTCGCACCATCATTCGGTTCCAAAGAACCAGTAAAACCCAGCAAATAACATTCCCAATCGAGTGAGTTATTTAGCTTTTCCACAAGCGTATTAAAGGAAATTGGCTGAAAGTTAACTTTAATACCAATTCTCTCTAAATCTAACTTTATTTGGGCAGCCATTGTGACGCGGGTTTTATTTTCGACATTCGTAATCAAAGTGAAGTTAACGCGATTTCCTTCAGCATCAAGCAATTGCTTTTTAGCATCATATTTAAATCCGGCTTTAACGAGTAATTGCCGTGCTTTTTCTGGGTTATATTCGTATACCTTTAACCCTTTCTCTGGTGACAAATAATAAGGACTTTGAATATCAATTGGCGAGTTGTGTAGTTCGCCAATTCCTCGTAAAACATTGTTTAACATTGCTTGACGGTCGATTGCATGAGCAACGGCACGCCGAAATGACAAATTATTGAACCAACGCGATTTTAGCGGGTCAACTACAGGTTGTCCATTTTTGCGTTTGCCCGTATTCATATTAAAAGAAATGAAGCTTTTACTAAAAGCAGGACCGCCATTATAAACCTGAAAATTACCGCGTTTTTCTTCGTTTTTGAGCAATGAGTAATTTTCTGGTGAAACAGTCAAAGTATCCAAACCACCCGAACGAAACTGAAGGACTCCGGTATCAGTCGATTCGATAATTTCCCAAACGACTCTTTCGACATAAGGCAATTGATTGCCTTGACTATCTTTACGCCAGTAATAAGGATTGCGTCGAAAAATAATGCGCTGGCTAGGAATAAATCTTTCAATAGTATAAGCACCATTGACCACAACTTTTTTCGGGTCTGTGTCGGTTCCCCAAGTTGATAAAAAAGCAGGATTGCCATTTTCATCTTTAGTTTTCACTGCTTTTTCTAAAATATGCTTCGGCAAAATTCCTACCCCATCGGGTGCGCCAGTTGTTGTAAATAGAAATGGTGCAAATGGCTCGGTGAAACTAAATTTAACAGTCCGTGCATCAATTTTACTGATTCCCGGAAAAGTTCGACTTTTACCAATTTTGAGGGTATCTTGCCAACTGGTGGGAATATCTTTATTAAAAACAATATCTTGGTAAGTAAAAATTACGTCATCGGCAGTGAGGGGCTGACCATCCGACCATTTTAAGTTGTCGCGTAACTTAAAAGTAATTTGCTTTTTGTCTGCGGATATTTGCCATGATTCCGCCAAAGCTGGCTCAATTTTTCTAGTAATTGCATTAATAGTACTCAACCCCTCAGCGGTGAAGAGGAAAACATTGGGAAATTCTTCGTTGAGGGCAAAATTAAAAGTTTTAGGGTCGCCTAAAGTTGTAGTAATCCATTGTCAAACTTGGGCAGCTTTGGTTTTGTAATTGCTGGGGTTACAGCTAATTATAGCGATTTGGAAAAATATGAAGAGTGCGAATATGAGAGTAAATGCAAGCCTGCGACGATGAGAACGTGAGAACGTGTTAATCATGGATACTGTGAAATATTTTTGATGCATCAGCCTGATGTAGCTGGGAATGGCTGTTTATTATACACGCTTGTACGCGAAAAAAAGAGGCAGAGTCTCTAGGAATGCATTCCCACCCTGGAGGCTAGTACGGGCGGGTTCACGAATAAACTATATGGTAATGAGAAATCTCTGTAAACCCGCCCCTCCGCTCCTCCGCGCCTCCTGTACGGGCGGGTTCACGAATAAACTATATGGTAATGAGAAATCTCTGTAAACCCGCCCCTCCGCGCCTCCCGATTAATCATCCACAACCTTTAATTCATAAATATTCCAAAGTGACCCACCGTAAGCTGAGTATTTGAGATTTTGGACTCGGTTCCGTACTGCCATCAACGATATTGGGTTAAACAAATGAATGTAAGGTAATTCTTCAGCTGCTATACGTTGAGTTTCCCAATAAATTTCTTTACGCTTATTCTCGTCGAGTTCTTGCGCTCCCTCAATATATAACCGCCCAATTTCCTCTTCCCAAGGCTCGATTTTCCGTCCCTCGACTGGGGGTTGTCCGGCGGTTGGAGCCTGGTTAAAGGGGCGAAACTCCCCGTTTACAGCCCAGAAATTTGCGCCTCCATTGGGGTCAATTCCACCACCACCAACTGCACCAAAATAAGCTTCCCAGTCGAAGCTATTGCCGAGTTTGTCACCCATAATGCCAAAATCAAGCTGCTGGAAATCCATTTGAACGCCGATTTTCGCTAAATCCTGCTTCATTTGCGAACCGACGACTTCCCCAGTTCGACTTCCGGTTGCTGCCATTAATGTGAAGCGGACAAGGTTGCCGTCTTTGTCGAGTAACTGATTTTTAGCGTTGTATTTAAACCCAGCTTTAGTGAGAAGTTGCCTTGCCCGTTCGGGGTTGTAGTCGTATTTTTTTAGTCCTTTTTCTGGGGATAGGTAAAAAGGACTACCTGAAAACGTTGCAGAATATTGTAATTCACCAATTCCTCGGTAGGTATTGGTGAGCATTGTCGGACGGTCGATAGCGTATGCGATCGCTTGCCGAAATTCTTTACTTTTAAACCACCGCGACTTAATTGGACTGATGAAAGGTTTACCGTTACGACCACCTGTATTTTGATTGAAGCTGATAAAAATTGCCGCTTGGTCGGGTCCACCTTCGTAAATTTTAAAGTTACCGCGCTTTTCTTCTTTTTTAAGCAGCGAAAAATTTCGAGGTGCGACTTCGAGCATATCTATCCCCCCCGAACGAAACTGCATTAAGGCAGTATCGGCATTTTCGACAATTTCCCACACCATGCGATCGATATAAGGTTGTTGTTGACCTTGGGCATCGCGTCGCCAATAATAAGGGTTACGTCGAAATGTCACTCGCTGACTGGTTTTGTAGCTTTCTAGCACGTAGGGACCGTTGCAAACTACTTTTTTGGGGTCTGTTGAAGTATTCCAGGTCGATAGAAACTGAAGATTCCCGCTTGCATCTTTATTTTTTATCGTATCTTCGAGTACATGTTTGGGTAGGATTGCCAACCCACCAACAGTTCGTAGCAACGGTGCAAACGGTTCTGGAGAAGTAACTTCGATCCGACGCTCATCTAACTTACGGACGCTGGGAAATTTCCGGCTTTTACCAATTGCAATGACATCGCGGATACTAGTAGGAATATTTTTGTTGAAGTAAAGTTCATTGAAGGTAAATATAACATCTTCAGTTGTAAGTGGTTTTCCATCCGACCACTTTAAGTTTTCTCGCAGCGTGAATGTAATTTTTTGCCCTTCCTCTTTCCAAGATTCAGCCAAAGCTGGTTCGAGTTCGGCTGTCACACCATTTTCGAGTAGCATCCCATCGTACATGGGAGCAAATACATTGGGTGACTCTTTACTGAGAACGTAGTTAAAAGTTTTTGGTTCGGCAGTAATTGAATATACCAGTTGCGAAACCTGTGCAGCTTTGGTTTTATAGTCATTGGGGTTACAACCATTGAGGCTAACTGCTACAAGTACCCCCACTAATGCCATAATCCAACCGCGTTTAAATCCAATTTTAAATAATTGTGTCGAAATATTAAAATTCATAAAGTTCATATTCGGGGTTCTTCACCAATCCAATTTATTGAGACTGTAACCAGCCAAGAAAGTTCTGAGTTTTACGGAAATACAGAATACCAGCATCTCTAAAAATATCCCCGACTTCACGCTTGCCAAATTCCTGAGAATTGGAGCTTAGAAAAACTTTTATTCGATCGGGATGTAAACGGGCATGTTGAATTATACACTCTAAAATAATTTTGTCTATAAAGTGCTTTTCTAGCAAAATATTTCTTTGCAAACTATCTTCAATTGCCGCAAGTTGAAGTGGTATTTCTTCTGCTTGAATTACAAGTTGATTATAAGCAAAATCAAAACGTTGCTTAGTGTCATCAATTCTTTTTTTAAAACTAACTCGTGACTGTTCAAGTGTTGCATATAGTAACCGAGCGTTTTCTGAAGTTTTATCTCGTTCCGCCTCACTTATTTGGATATTTAAACTATCAAAAAATATTTTATTGTATTTTTCCTCTTGCATCAATGTCATTTGAGCTTCAAAAAAACAAATGCTGGGTATTACTATATAAACAGACGTTGGTGTATTTAGTAGTAAATTCTCTGCTTCAACGTCCCGTCCTTTAGCAATACTCATTATTAGATTGGTTTCTACGTACAATAATATCACAGCCAACAGTTAGTAATAAGTTTTAGTAGTTCCACCTTCAATTAACTTTAAAAAGCCAATTTCTTCCATTTCTTTATTATATGGTGGTGTTTCCGAATTCCAATGCGATGCTAAATCTCGCAACCAACCCTCTGTTAACCCAGTAAGATACATATCATATACGCTTTTCTCGTTGAATTTAGGCTCGTAATGGCTGAGTACATCCGGTGTATCTAAAATTAAAATTGGTTCAGATAAAATCTGACCATCCCAACGGAAAAATTCAATATTTATTTTATCAACAAGCATGGCAAAAGGGATGAGATTTTTTGTTGCATATTTTAAGACATCAATCAGCCTTAAAAGAGCATATTTTCGACGTTTAGCATCTTTAAAGTTATGAGGATATCCTTTAACTTCAGCAACGAGAATGGCACGTCCATCTTTATCCATCGCTACAAAATTAGGAAGTTCGATATCTCCCAAGTTTGTTAACAATACTGCAAAATGTTCCCGATCCGGAAGACGTGGATTCGGGGCATCTAGATAATCATCTTTAGCTTTTATCCAATCTTGCATAAAATATGATATTGAGTTGAAGTTAATTCAGACTGGTTGATTGTGCGATTAAACCGCATGAAGTTTGATGTTGTACTTCCTGGTTAATTTTTATATAGCAATCCTATCTAAAAAATTGTGGTGTCTAAAACCCCTTCTTCTCGAAGGACGCAGAAGCGCGAATAAGAATTAAGACTCATCGTTTTCCTAAAAATTCCTCGTAGGGGCACGATATATCGTGCCCCTACAATACTGTGGGATAGCAAAAAATCGTTGTGTAGAGTATTAACCTTGATTTGCAAAAAATCTTTGCCCCTCAAATAACCGGATATTACGCATTACTCATTATCCAGCACTAACTAACAAAACCACCGCGTAAGCACAAATACCTTCTTCGCGTCCGACGGGTCCTAATTTCTCGTTAGTTGTCGCTTTCACACCAACTTGATTAGGTTCCAATCCTAAAACACCCGCAATTTTCTCACGCATTCTCTCGATGTGTGGTTTCAACTTGGGACGTTCAGCCACCACAACCGTATCAATATTACCAATTTGCCAATTGCTTGAGCGCACCAATTGATTTACTTGACTCAGCAACACCAAACTATCTGCACCTGCCCATTTTTGGTCGGTTGGGGGAAAATAATGCCCAATATCTCCTAGCGACAAAGCACCCAACATCGCGTCCATTATCGCGTGGGTGAGAACATCAGCATCACTATGTCCGAGTAAACCAAATTCGTGTTCAATTTCCACACCACCTAAAATCAAGCGTCTTCCAGCCGTCAAGCGGTGAATATCGTAACCGTTACCAATGCGAATAGTCATAGAGGGGAGTAGGGAGTAGGGGGGAAGAGGCAGTAGGGAGTAGGGTAAGGGAGAGAGGGAGTAGGGAAG
>CAXTCQ010000107.1:0-25234 GCA_964242965.1 uncultured Calothrix sp.
CTCCCCTTCTTCCCCTTCTCTCCTGAATTCTTCCTTGTTTGGTTTCCACTCGCACTGCGTTATCTTAAAATGAGTATAGAATATGTAAACTTTCTTAACTATATCCAGAGTCCGCCCACCCATGACCTCAGCTACCTCCCTCTTTACCCCTGTGGAAGCAGACCTGCGAATATTAGCAGATAACCTGATACAGTTAGTTGGAAACGACCATCCTATCCTCTATAAGGCGGCAAAACACCTATTTGGAGCTGGGGGAAAGCGTATCAGACCGGCGATAGTTCTGCTTATATCGCGGGCAACAATGTTGCAAAAAGATATTACTCAACGTCACCGTCGGCTAGCTGAGATTACAGAAATGATTCACACAGCTAGCTTAGTTCATGATGACGTAGTAGACGAATCTGACTTTCGGCGTGGTGTTCCTACCATTCATAGCTTGTTTGGAAATCGGATTGCTGTATTGGCAGGAGACTTTTTCTTTGCTCAATCTTCTTGGCACTTAGCGAACCTGGATAATTTAGAAGTAGTAAAACTGCTGTCACAGGTATTAATGGATTTTGCGGTTGGAGAAATTCAACAGGGGTTGAAGCGTTTCGATCTCAATGCCTCAATGGATACTTATCTTCAAAAAAGTTATTATAAAACGGCGACATTGTTTGCTAACAGTGCCAAAGCGGCTGGAATATTGAGTGAAGTTTCCGTCCAAATGGCAGAAGACTTATATGGCTACGGGCAAAATTTCGGTTTAGCGTTTCAAATTGTAGATGATATTCTAGACTTTACTAGCTCGGCGGATACGTTGGGAAAGCCAGCGGGGTCGGATTTGAAAAGTGGAAATTTAACAGCTCCTGTTTTGTTGGCATTGCAAGAAAAGCCGTACTTGGAAAAACTGATTGAAAGAGAGTTTGCACAAGTTGATGACCTAGAGCAAGCATTGGCGTTAATTTTAGATAGTCAAGGTATCCAGAAGTCGAGGGAATTGGCGGCACATCATGCGAAGTTAGCAGTCGAGCATCTTGCTGGTTTACCGCCTTCGGAATCGCGTCAAGCTTTGATCGATATGACAGATTACGTATTGAGTCGGCTTTATTAACTATTAAGTGTAATTTATTGGCATATGTCAATTTTCGCAATCCGGATGAAGGCAAGTTAAGCTGATATCTGATAGTTTTTAAGCGATATCGTCCGGTATCCGGCTGATGCTTTGAGATGCTTTTTTGGGAGTACGCCTTGAAGGTGTCTGGTCTGCACCAGCACTATTTTGTTGCAGTGCTTGTTGAATTAGTGCTAGGTATTGCGATCGCAGGATTTCGACTCCATTATCAGTTGTGCCAGAAGTTTCAAAAAAAACTATACTATCTACGGGTTCTAATGCGAGCAATTCGAACAAAATATCTATAACGGGGATAGAAGCAGCTACTATTTGAGGGTCAGGCACAGCACCAATGTTAGCTGTGACATCTTGTAACGTAGGGTAAGCATAGATGACACGCTTAGTTAATTCTGGGTTTGCACGGTTGCTCAATGTAGTTAAAACCCAATGTTCGTCCATATCTTGGAGGATGTAGTATTGTGTATGTTTTAACTTTTGAGCTAGAGCATTGAGAACAGGGGCGATTGCTGCGATTAATTGTGGTGTTACACCATCTGGGGGTGCGTTGTCAATGAGCAATCGAATTTGGGCATCTTTTTCCATAAATTACCTGTACGCGAATGGGTATTGGCGATAACTTGACTCAAAATGTAAACAATCGAAAAATAGTGGGAATAATAGATTAAATCAAATTTTCGATTTTTGCATCTATTTTGCGTATAAGCTATATGCAAAATCGTTAACCTAGTACCCATCGCCATATAGGTTGTAAATAGGTATGTAGTGGTCTTTTAATAACGAGCCTTATGAATTTAGCCGCAACCACAACAATTCAGGGAGAAAATTCTATCGGCGTGGAGGCGATATATCAACTCCTATTGCAGGAGTTAAGTCAAGCAACCAAAGCTTCGGAAAAAAATTGCCAAGATGTGGCAATGCGAATCACCGCCGAAGTCTACCGTATTTGCAACGAAAGCAAGCGCATCCAAGCCTCCGGGGAAGTCGAAAGTTCGGCAACGGCACTTGCGAAACATCGACTTTCGCAGTGCCTACGATATTACCAGCTGGGTTCCAACCGGGGTCGTATCGAACTACATAGTACTTTGAGTGCGATTGTCTATCGTTACATTAATCCTCCCCAAAGACAATTAAGCTACCAAGGGCGGCTAACAATCATCGAGGATTTTCTACAAAGTTTCTATTTAGAAGCATTGAACGCTTTTCGGCGGGAAAATCAACTTGGTGCAGCTTACCAACCGCATTCGCTACTCGAATTAGCCGAGTACATGGCTTTTACCGAACGCTACGGTAAACGTCGCATTCCCTTGCCAGGAAGACAACAACAGCTGATTATCCTACGGGCGCAGACTTTTTCGCAACAACAACCGCCAGAAACCTGTGTCGATATCGAACAAGCCGCCGAAGGCAGTTCGAGCGATGGCGATGGCTCGTGGGTAGACCCCGCAGTTCAGCAGTTGCGGAGCGCGATGGCAACCCAGCCCGAACCCGAGCCTCAAGAGGATACGCTACGTTCGGTTGTGGTGACAGAATTAATGAGTTACTTAGAAGAACGACAACAAACAGACTGCGCCGATTACTTTGCGCTACGGCTACAAGATTTATCGGCACAGGAAATTGAATCGGTTCTAGGTTTAACTTCTAGACAGCGCGATTACTTACAACAGCGCTTTAAGTACCATTTGATTCGATTTGCCCTATTGCATCGTTGGGAACTAGTCCACGAGTGGCTCGAAGCCGATTTGAAGATGAATCTCGGCTTGACTCCGCAACAATGGGATACGTATATTGGTCAAATGGACGACAAGCAACGGTCTTTACTTGAACTAAAGCAACAAGGACAACCCGATGAAAAAATAGCTAAAACTTTAGGGTTGTCAATGGCACAACTGCAAAAAAGATGGTTTAAAATTCTCGAACAAGCTTGGGAAATTCGTAACTCTTTAGTGTCCGGATCGGGTGCATCTACTCATGAATAGTGACTCAGAATCCTTACAAAACCAGTTACTCAAGTGGTTATTGGCAGAACCTGCTACAACACAAAAGGATACTTCGGTCGAATGTAAGGAAAATAACGGGGTAAAAAATTTTACTGCTGGAAACCCCATTGCCAACAATGGGGAGAAGCCGTTAGAATCGATACCCCAAACCTTTCAACTAGGAGAAATTCCTACTGTGCAAGAACGTTTCCAAGCCGTCCTCAAACGTCGGTTACAAAGTCAGATACAAAACCATCCTCCTCTATTTCCTTGGGAAAGTCAGTTTAGAGACTATCCCGATTACGCTGAAAATCCGTCAATAGGGTTAGTTCCTAATTGGGGGTTAACCCAAGCGCGAGCATCGCTCAACTTGCCGATTGACCTTCCCGAACGGATTATTCGCCAATTGCTCGAAAAATGTCAGGCTTTGGTAACTTCTTCACTGCCTTTAGGGGCAAAATTAGTACAGGCAGTGGAGAGCTTGTTTCCTAACGAACAGCAGACTATTAATGACTTAGCCTCTTTGGTACTTAGAAGTCCTTATCGGTCTGCTGCGGTACGCGAAGCGGCTCCCCTTGGGAGCATCGCATCCCAAGTGCCCAATCTCGATGGCGATTACTCAAAGCTGCAACCGCGTCAGCAAATGGCTTTGTCGTTAATGGCGGCAAAACAAATGCTCGATAATTTGACATTACCGATTTCGGCTACTAATGCAGTAGTCGAAAGACAGTGGTTGACCAATGCTGGTGCAATTAACCTCAAAGTTGAGTATCAACCCCAAGGTAAAGATGCACTGCTTTGCGTTCAAGCCGATTTGCCGACCACAGGAACTTTAAAAGTGATTGGGAATGGTTTGGCTTCAATGGCACAATCTTCGGGTCCGGGATGCTTGAGCGTAGAAATTATCGTAGCTCAACCACGGCAACCTTATACTGTTGAAGTTAAATTAACAGAAGAGGACCAACAGCCGTTGACTTTTTTAATTTTGCCAACAGTGTAATAAAAAATACTAACACTATTTGATTTGGTTTGATAAACGCCATCGCAAACAGATGACGATCCTGGTTTTTAAGCGTATCCTTGATTTAATGAAGCGGTCATTAGGAAAGGCATTGCGGAGTCGATAAGTCGATAACGCAGTGCCTCTGGTGTCTACGGTAAAGTTGCTTTCTGAAGGACTATATAGTTATTTGTCCTGAGTAAGATTGTGTCTGTAGCATCTACGTGTCGCGTTGAGATCGATTTGCGGCTTTCTAATCAAAATGTTTAATTTTTCCAGGATAAGTCGGCGTTGGTGTCTACCTCAGTGGATTGACTGGCAGCAAAATGCATCCCTGCCATCGGTTAAAGAAGTAGAAAACTCAATTGTCTTGCGGGTGCTAGTTAGCGCGTTAGTAATTGTGGGCATTGTGGCGACTGATATTGCGGCAGAAACTCAATTTAGCCTAAGTTCCATTCTTTTGAGTATTCTGGGTGCAAGTTGGAGTTACTACCATCGCCAAGACCGCAATATCGCTGTGAAATTTTGTATCGCCATTGGAATGTTAGTGGCACTGGGTGCTTTCTTTGGGCGATTATTAGGGGAATTGAATGATACGCGGTTGGTTTTAGCAGAGCTATTAATCCAACTTCAGGTTTTGCATAGCTTTGATATGCCCCGCCGTAAGGATTTGGGGTATTCAATTGTCATTGGGTTAATTTTGCTTGGTGTTGCGGCAACACTAAGTCAAACTTTGGCATTCGCACCTGTGCTGTTGATATTTTTAGCTATTGCTTTACCAACTTTAGTATTTGACTATCGGTCGCGATTGGGCATTACTAAGATAGAAGTTCAGACAAAGGTAAGAGTAAAGGAGAAGATATCTTCGCTTTTACCTTCTTATTTTTTGTTGTTTGCTTTGATTTTGGTGATGGGGCTGGGAATTTTTGCAATTTTACCGCGATTTCCCGGCTATCAACTGCGAATGTTTCCGGTAAGTTCCAATATTCAGCTTAAGGGAAATTTCTCTGGACGCAGTATTATTAATCCGGGTTACGTTCGCCAAGGTAATGGTAGTAGAAATAATAATAATACGACTGTTCGTAGTGGGAACGGCGAATCGGGACAAGTCGATAAGAGCTTTTATTACGGCTTCAACAGCCAGATGAACCAAAACCTGCGCGGTGAAATGGTTCCGAAAGTTGTGATGCGGGTGCGTAGTCAAGGGTCTGGTTTTTGGCGGGTGTTAGCGTTTGACCGTTATACCAGTAAGGGATGGGAAATATCTCGCAATGACAAGGTACAAACGATTAAGCGTTCTCCCTGGTCTTATCAAATTTTTCTTCCCCAACCGCTAACAACTGGAAAAACTAAAGAAATCGTTCAAACTTACAGCGTTGTCTCCGAGTTACCGAATTTAGTGCCGGCGCTAACCAATCCCAAGGAAATTTATTTTCCCGCACCTATGGTTGCCGTTGATACCGAAAACTCCTTGCGTTCTCCAGTGGGTTTATCTGATGGTTTTACATATACCGTTGTTTCTGAAGTTCCCTACCGCGATCGCACTTTATTAGGTAAGGCAAGTACTAACTACCCAAACAGCATTAAAAATTATTACCTGCAAGTACCTCCAGGAATACTTGAGAAAGTACGCTCTAGTACCGAGAAAATTCTCGCTGATTATAATCAAAATCGCGTTGGCAAGTCAGAAAAAAGCCTCGAATCACCTTACGAAAAGGCGCTTTATCTAGCCCAGTACTTAAAAATTAACTTTAAAATTCCCGAAAATCCCAACGAATTACCTTTTTTAAACGAAAACGAAGATTTAGTCGAAGCATTTCTATTCAAATACAAAGGTGGCTATCCCGACCATTTTTCAACTGTCCTAACTGTAATGCTACGTTCGATTGGCATTCCCGCACGATTAGTTGCAGGTTTTGCCCCTGGACAATTCAACCCGTTTACGGGATTGTATATCGTCCGCAACACCGATGCTCACGCAATGACCGAGGTCTATTTTCCCAAATACGGCTGGTTCGCGTTTGACCCTATCCCCAATCATCCCCTAATTCCCCCATCGATTGAAGAAATCCAAACATTTACAGTTCTTGAACAATTTTGGAAGTGGGTAGCAGGGTGGTTGCCTTCACCTGTAACGGGTTTGCTAAATAATGTTTTTGGGGCAATATTTTCTTGGCTAGCAGGAATCTTTGCTTGGTTTTTCACTTTGTTTACCCAAGGTTGGGTAGGTGTTCTCAAAGGGTTAATGGTGGCAACAGGAGTTAGTTTTGTTGGTTGGTGGGGAAAGCAGCAGTGGCAAGAATGGCGTAAGCGTGCGGCTTTGCGGAAGTTACCACCGATGGAAAGACTCTATCAACAAATGCTGCAATGGGCTTCGATGAAAGGTTTGGGCAAACATCCGGCACAAACGCCATTAGAATACGCACATTCGTATCAAAAGCATTCGCCTCAATCCGCGTCAGTTATCGATGAAATTTGCCAAGCTTATGTGAGTTGGCGATATGGGGGTCATCCACCTAATTTAAACCGATTGCGCGAACGGTGGGATGAGTTGAAGAATCTCGAAAAGGCGCAAAAGCAATTAAATAGGTTGCAGGAATAAAGCAAACTGGCTACAGTCGTCAGTTGTCAGTTGTCATTGGTTAAAGGCATCGGGTTTAAACTATATGAATCTTGACCGAATACGTGTTTATTCTCATTTACTTAACTAATCTTAACCTAGTGGTTTATATCATTAATTCTGAAGGGTTAAAAAAGATTTGGTAGTGCGCGAACGCACTACTAAGAAAATTAACCACATAGGTGCTTCGCCTTCCCGAAGAGTTAACAACGGTAGTACACAAAGGACACAAAGAAAGAAATTTCAAGTTCGTTCACTTCTCATATTCAATGTGGTGGAATACGCTTTGGTCTATGCGATTAATTTTGATGGTAAATATAATTACCATAGAGAATTATCCATTAGACACAGAGTACATAGAAAATAGAGGTGAAAGAGATTTAATACTTAACTAACCGATCGGAACTTTTACATAGACCACCCTTAGTTGACTCGAAAGGCAAGACGCGAAGCATCTATAAGAAATTGGGTTTTTATTTCTAAGAATCATTTGTAACTACTATGGTAAAGCCTGAAACCACCCAAATCAAAGATTTGTATTATTAGGTTTCATTCAACATTTTGGTTATAAATAGACAAACATCAATTTCAATTATGTAGAATACTTAATTAAGTAATGTAAATTTTTGACTTTTGTTTGATTTAATTATTTATAAATACGAAAAAACGTATTTCCTCTGATGCATAAGCTTAACTAAAGAGTTTTAATCGCTTAAATACATTCTACAAATATTAAAACTCGTTTACGTAGAGAGATGCAGCAACTAGAGTACTTATTTGATTAAGTATAAGCTCAAACATCGTATTCACAGCTATTTATTTTCTATTAAACTACCTATATCTTTAGGAAGATTTCGAGTAAGATCGATTGATAAAGATTTAAAAAAAGCAATGATTATTAAAAAACAACTGAATAACAGAAATTTTGGCGTTGTAAGTGCTATTTTTTGCGGATAACATGGGAAATAGTTCTTTGTCGAAACATGATTCACCTAGCAGCGCTGTATGAAGAAAGCGTGCTGTGCTGTAGAGAATTTATAGTACAAAAGTGCAGATTTTCTCTCGGTCAAAGTTAAGGGGATTTTTAAATAAAAAATTATTCATCGGATAATTTATTTTTGAGAAACCCTTTAAGCGCTGCCTAGTTATTGATGCTGTTCTGCTGCCTGTAAAGGTGGTATAAGTTGTCGTGTTTGTCCTCACACCGCGTTGAATGTTAGTTTTTTATGGAGATTCAGTTAATCAACATCGGTTTTGGCAACATCGTGTCTGCTAACCGAGTAGTTGCCATTGTTAGTCCTGAGTCAGCCCCGATTAAGCGCATCATTACCGATGCACGCGATCGCGGTCAACTGGTAGATGCAACATATGGTCGTCGTACTAGGGCTGTAATTATTACCGATTCTAGCCACGTAATTTTGTCAGCGATTCAACCGGAAACGGTGGCAAATCGCTTTGTAATTTCCAGAGAACACCAAGCAATAGAAAATTAAATTTATGATGGTGGGTGAAAATCCCCACCCCTATTTGCTACTTATCGGCAGTACCATGTGGATTAGAATAGTTGAACTGTTACTCATACTACCAAGTACGTTAGTCAATAGTTATCCGAGCGACTCACGCTTGAAGCATAACTGTTGAATAATGTCTATTGATTAATTCACATATTTTCGTGATGATGCAAGTTTTATCGATCCAGAGTGTTGCAACTACCGAACAAAGCCAGTCGCATGGCAGATTGATTGTACTAACGGGTCCGAGTGGAGTCGGCAAGGGCACGTTAATGCTCAAGCTCCTCGAGCGTCATCCGGAACTATATTACTCGGTTTCGGCGACGACTCGCTCCCCACGTCCGGGAGAAATTGATGGTAAACATTACCACTTTATCGACCGCAGCAAGTTTGAAAAGTTAGTTGCTCGTGGAGAATTTTTGGAATGGGCAGAGTTTGCTGGCAACTACTACGGTACACCAAGACAGGCTGTAATTAACCAGATAAATTCTGGTAAGAGTGTGGTACTAGAAATCGAACTTGACGGTGCTAGACAAATCCGTAATTCCTTTGAAGATGCTTTTAGTATCTTTATCTTGCCACCTTCGATGACCGAATTGGAGAAGCGCATACGCGGACGCGGGCAAGACCCTGAAGATGCGATCGCACGTCGTCTGCATCGCGCTCAAGAGGAAATTAATGCGGCCTCGGAATTTGACTTGCAAATCGTTAATGACGATTTTGAGGCGGCTTTAAGTTCGATTGAAGCAGCTTTGGGTAATTTCAAAGCCGACACCGATTGAGTTTTGTGTAGAAATTTTTAGCAACTAGGGGACATCAAGAGTTTGTAAAAGCTTTCTCGATGTCCCATAATTTGTATTACTTAGGACTTACGCACACTATACGAAAAACAAGCGCGTTCTAGTCCTTGGAGATCGGAACCTACCCACGCCACATTACACCCCTAAGCCCTACGGGCACGCTGCGCGAACGGGGAAGCAAGCTACAACGCTTTGTACCCCCGCTTTTTCTGTGGCTCCCCGATCCTTGGGGGGCTTTGCGTAAGTCCTGTTACTGTTATAGAAATTTTGAATGATGATTTTTTGGAGGCATTTAATAGAGGTTATAGCCATAGCTAAAATAAAACTAAACGACACCTTACCTTGAACCAGATAATGACCATCGCTGAACAGATTTACGCAATCGTCGAAACCCTTCCCAAAGATCAAGCCAGCGAAATTCTTACTTTTGCTCTTATCATTTGTGCCAAGCATAATAGTGCTAACCAACGAATAGACACGGTAGACTCTCCGATTCCTTGGACGGAACTTGTTTACTCCCTAGCTGGAGCTTGGGCAAGAGACTTTCCTACTCTGGAAGACATCCGTGCTGAATCAGGACAAGACATCCTGCGGGAGAGCCTCTGAATGTACGTTTTGGATACCAACACCTTGATCTACTTCTTCAAAGGTCAAGGACAAGTTGCTCAAAACCTTGCCAATGTTTCTCCCCAGGAAATTGTGGTTTCCACAATTGTCCTCTTTGAATTACAAGTCGGCATTGCTAAATCCACCTCCCCCGCAAAACGTACCCAACAACTTCAGCAACTTTTAAGTCGAGTTAACCTTGTTCCTTTTGATCGTAATGCTGCTCTTGCGGCTGCTACAATTCGCGCCCAGTTGGAGCAACAAGGTACGCCAATTGGCCCCATAGATGTTTTGATTGCAGGAACAGCTGTAGCCCTCAAAGCTACTCTCATCACCCATAATGTCAACGAATTTTCTAAAATTTCGGGACTTGCGATCGCCGAAGGCGGCTTCCGCATCGCAGACTGGTATTGAAGCACCTTTCAACTTCTTAATTACATTAATAACTAGCCTGTGCGTGCTGTTATAGGTATAAAACTGTTCGCAATCCGGAGTCTACTTCTTCAAGCAAATATTCCGGTAGCGACCCAGCACGCTCCACCAAAAACGTTTTGTCAACAGTTAAAATTTGAGATACATTAGCGACCGAATCTTTGGGTAATCCTGTAGCTTGACTCGGTAACAACACATTACCTGGTGATTCTGATAACCGTATATTTGAAGTAATAATCACTACGATTATGGTGCTGATTCGACTTTGAGTAAAAGTATCATCTTGAACAATTAAAACTGGGCGACGATACCCAGGTTCTGAACCGACTGGATCGGGCAAATTTGCCCACCAAATTTCGCCGCGATACACTACCAGTCCTCACGAGGTAGGGACATAAATTGCATCTTTTCTAATACTGGATCGAGTACGCTTGATTCTTCAGAATAAACCTGATTCAGTTTTTTGAAAATGCGATCGCGGTTATATTTCCGCAAATACACTTTCAACGCCTTTGTATAGAGTTCACTACGTGATAACCCTAACTGTTTAGCCAGCGCTTCTGCCTCTTCAAACACTGAATCTGGGAGCGAAATTGCAGTTTTCATCGCTTTGTAAGTTTGCTCGCTACACCTTAGTTATACTCTAGTTATACCAAAGTTGCAAAGCTTTTTGCTCTTACTCAAGTGGTTCTGTATGTACAACCTCGTCAAGATGAAACTAATTTTCAGCTAAATCCTTCCAGTATTCACGCACGGACTCATATTTTGGCTCCTTTAGCAGGGCTTCAAAATTATCTAAGGTGCGCCATTGTCCATAATTTGCCGTGCGCGTACCGTCCAACGAACGGTGGAAATTGGCGGAAATCAAATCTGGATGTTCGAGCGCAACGCCGACATTTTCACGCTCCAAGTCGATCAGTCTTTGTTGATTCTCTGGTTTAACTCGAAACTCAGCAAAGTGAATCCAATCGCCTTTGGAAATTTTGAGGGAAGCATCATCGGGTTTGGAAATGACGACCTCGTAGATGTGTAAATCGAGTAGTTGAAACTGGGAGAGATTTGCACCGATTGCTCGATCTTGAGGACTTTGGGCAAAGGTTTCGTATTCTGAGCGCGTTCTCCACTGGGCATAGTTAGACACGCGCACCCCTTCATTCGTCGATTCGCGGTCAAAAGAATCATTTGGTTGGTTTGAGCAGTTCGCCAAACAATACGATACCACTTTCAGTGGTTGCCAAGGGCATCGCTGCTATCAACAGATAAATCAACCTCTTTGAGGCTAACGAAACGAACAGGAACAATTTCAAGCCAACCTTTATTAGCAATATTACCTAAGAAAACTTCTGCATGTCTTTCAAGATTATGGTCAACCAAAAAAATCATGCGTCCTTTTTATGCCTTGCTTTCTGTTCTTGAAGTTTTGTCCGCAGAGCATCTCGACCGGGTAATGGTGGCATTGTTGCAATCCGAGCAAAATGTTCTCGATTTCGCTCTTGCCAATATTGTTGTGTTTCTTCTGCTTCTTGGAGAACGGTTTTATATTCGGCTTCAACTTCGGCACGATTTGCCTCAATATAGGACAAAGCAGTATTCACTTGTTCGTTAGTGAGATTGAGAACATCACCAATAAATTTTGGTGGATACTGAGCCGTTACGTAATCCATTACGTCATATAGGGTGATACGTGTTCCTGCGATTGTCAGTCCCCATTCAGTGCGAACAATGCTTTGGCTTACCCATTCGATGCTAGCATCTCACTACCTCCAAAGCGTTGTCCTTATTGTACTTTAAGAAGAAATCAAGCGGGAGTAACGCGCATTTTACCCATAGGTACATAGTACATAGTTACTAAAAAGCGGTAAAATAGCAGCAAATCGATGAGAAGGCAGTACTTATGGTAGTCCAGATTGGTAAGCCTAAACCTTTAACTGAACTGGTAATTTCTTGGGAAGCCTTGCCCGATGACTTTCGGTTAGAGAATGACCCAGTGGAAAATAATTCTCAGCCGCTATTAGCTGGTGCTTTGCGCGAAAGCTTAGAAATAACTGGCTTTATCAAACCCGAAATGTTGATTGCCTCAAAGTTTGGACTTTGTGCCACGTTAAACGGGCAACATATTGCAAAAGCCCCTGATTGGCTTTATATTCCCCGTGTAAATACAATTTTGGCAAACCGTAAAAGCTATACACCTAATTTGGAAGGTGATATTCCGGCTGTGGTTATGGAATTTCTATCCGACACCGACGGGGGGGAATATTCGGTCAAGCGCAGTTATCCACCAGGAAGATGGTTTTTCTACGAGCAAATTTTGCAAGTTCCCATTTACATCATTTTCGACCCTAATGGTGGTTTATTGGAATTCTATCAACTCGAAAACGGACGATACGAACTACAAATGCCTGACGCTGATGGTCGTCACCCGATTAGTTCAATGAACTTGTTTTTAGGAACTTGGCAAGGAACAAAAGAACAAAGACCAGGCTATTGGTTGCGCTGGTGGGATGAGGCTGGCAATATTTTACCTTGGGCAGTTGAACAGGTCGAACAAGAACGACAATGCACTCAACAGGAACGTCAACGTGCCGAACAGGAACGTCAACGTGCCGAACAGGAACGAATACGTGCCGAACAGGAACGACAGCAAAAAGAAAGGCTAATTGCCTATTTGCAATCTCAAGGTATCGACCCGAACAACTTACCGTAGAAACATAAGGGACTAAAGGTTCAACCTTTAGCCCCTTATTTCAATATCTGATGGAATTTATGAGAAATTAGCCAGCTAAACCTTGGATAATTCCCAAATTGCTAGTTAGGAAGTAAGCAACAACTGCTCCACCTAAACCACCAATTAGAAAAGCACTGCCAAAATTGTTCCAGCCCTCTTTCGATTTGAAAGCATCGGGTGGATTTGGGACAGTTACGGTTGCAATTGGTTTATTCGGGTTGCTGTTAGCATATAACGATAGGCAGGCAGTCAAAATGATAACCAAACCAATAGTTGCTAGCAAACCAGCTAAATTTGCATTTGCAGTATTCCGCAACGGACCCAATTTGGCAAAGGGTCCAAAGAGAAAGTAACCATGTGCCATGCCAACTTCTAACCCACGACGGAAAGGTGTTAGACCGGGGCGATAGGCAGGTAAGTTATTGATAAACCACTTGCTCAACCCAGAAGCATTAATCGGTGTTTCGAGATTCCCCTGCTGTGGGTCGCGTCCTGCGGGAAAAACTACTTCCTGATTTCTGGGGTCGCTCGGACGATTTTTTGATGCATCAATTGCTTGTGCCATGTTTTATCTTTGCCTCTAATAATATTGAGGATTTGGCAGAATTTTATCTTCATCATAATTGTAGATGAGTATGCTTTTAGAAGCTTTGTTTAGAAAACTTAATTTAGCTTTACTTCATTTTTTTTAACAATAAAATTAAACTTGAAAACTCGCGTGCTTTTTGGTGCATCACGAGCGTTCAAGTTTTTCCGATTCCGGGTTAGTTAAATCAACTAAATTAGAAGTTAAAATCGGAATTTTAACTTCTAATTATTCGAGTCTTTTAGAAGCTATACTTACTTTTTTCCTTGCACAAATTATGGCAGTGGGTGAAAAAGTAAGTCGGGGAAAAAGTGGTTAAATTCAATTAGCAATACGGCAGTGGCTATCAGTAAAGCAAACAACATTACCGGAGCAATTGAAAGGTATCGAAGTAAATGGTTCTGTTGCATAAATTAAGCTCCCAAAAACTATTTTTTTGCGAAAAGTAGAGCCAGTGCTACGGGCGGTTTTAACTCGACTTGTATCTGGCGTAAAGGTGAGTCCAACACTGCTATCTTTTGAAGCAGAATGTCATCCTTCCAACTTTTCAAGATGGACTTACGATTTTTTAATTGAGATTAACCTGTTATCAAAGAAAGCTAATGCCATTTAGATGCTTGGACAATAAGCAATCGTTAACGCGGTGAGATAGGGATTTCTGTATCTTTCGCTGTTAATTCGCCAGATGTGAATTCTTTGATTGCAGCAAGGGGCCAAGTAAAGCCACTGAGCATAATTGGCAAAGCCAAAGGAACATCAATCACGATTTCCTTCATTTCCGCAGTCCCAGTCTTATGGATGGTATTTAGGTAGGCACGACCAACCCAGCCAATCCAACCTGCGATGTATAAAAACAGCAAGCTAGGAATTAGAAAATCACCAGCGTGGTCAAGACTACCATCAACAATTAGGTGAGGTAGACCTTCGGGACCGCATAACGCCTGTGAATAACGGTCAAAACGCTTTGCACCCGAATAAGGGTCGGCGGTAGTATTTCGTGCAGTTTCGGCACGTTGCTGGAACGCTGGGGAGTCTTTACAAGGTACTAGGTCAGCCCCTACCGCCAAGGAAGGCGGAGTAAAGTTCATCCAAAGACAAATAGCTAATATCAGAGCAAACAAACGTCGCATGGAATTGTTTCCTTTTATTACGAAACAAAAAATCTTGTACAAAACGAAGCGGCTTGTACAATTTTGATTTGCATTACTAGCAAGTAATTGTATCCTTGCTTGTGCCACCCAAGGGCTAGATTACTCTAACTATGGATTTACTTTTAATTAAGGTCAGGACTAATTGATTACACAGATTGTGTTTTGTCCAATAACCGCAAGTGCCATCGTCTCACAGGCTGCTTCACAGCTGCAATAGCTTTTCCTCTCTGCTTTAAAAAACTATACAAAAATTGATGTATCGATGCACGCGGCAATTTTCATATTTCGGGATTTTCGACTACCAATCGATAGATAGTTGAAGTTTGTCACGCCTAAAATTAGAAGTAGTTAACTAGCTGATAAATGCTCTATATAATCAAGTCCTTTAAAAATGGCAATTTTAGCAATCGAGACTAGCTGCGATGAAACTGCTGTTGCAATTGTGAACAATCGTCAAGTTTGTAGCAGTATTATTTCTTCACAAATTCCCGTGCATCAGCAGTATGGTGGGGTTGTGCCGGAAGTTGCTTCGCGGCAACATTTAGAAATTATTAATGATGCGATCGCGTCATCATTTCGTATCGCCGAAGTAACGTGGGAACAAATCGATGCAATTGCGGTGACAATAGCCCCTGGACTAGTTGGAGCGCTGCTAGTTGGAATAACGGCAGCGAAAACCCTAGCGATGCTGCATAATAAACCATTTCTCGGAGTTCATCACCTCGAAGGGCATATTTATGCAACTTATTTAAGCGAACCGGAGTTAGAGCCTCCTTTTTTAAGTCTACTCGTTTCGGGTGGGCACACCAGTTTGATTCACGTTAAGGAATGCGGTGTATATGAAACTTTAGGTCAAACCCGCGATGATGCTGCCGGCGAAGCGTTTGATAAAGTAGCACGATTATTACAACTTGGTTATCCCGGCGGACCAATAATTGACCGAATTGCCAAGGAGGGCAACTCGCAAGCTTTTTCGCTACCTGAAGGAAGAGTTTCACTGCCAAATGGTGGTTATCACCGTTACGATTCCAGTTTTAGCGGGTTGAAAACAGCAGTACTGCGGCTGGTTCAGCAACTTGAGAAGCAAGGTGAAGTGCCTGTTGCTGATATTGCTGCTAGTTTTCAACAAACTGTAGCGCGAGCTTTAACCAAACGTACTGTTACTTGTGCTATTGATTACGGCTTAAATACAATCGCGGTAGGTGGAGGTGTTGCTGCAAATAGCGCCCTCCGAGAATCTCTGCAAATAGCTTGTGCCGAACGTAACCTGCGCGTGCTTTTTCCACCCTTAAAATTTTGTACTGACAACGCTGCGATGATTGGCTGCGCTGCTGCCGAACATTTTTCGCTCGGTCATACTTCTGCCCTGACTATTGGAGTCCAGTCAAGATTGGCATTAGGTGAGGTGATGAAGTTGTATGAAAGTTAGGGAGTAGGGAGTAGGGAGTAGGGAGTAGGGAGTAGGGGAGTAGGGAAGAGGGAGTAGGGGAGTAGGGAAGAGGGAACAGGGAGTTATTAATTAATAAATTCCCCTCATTTCCTCTATTTCCTACTCCCTACTCCCTAATTTACGAATGCTGTGCGACTAGCCTGCGAACTTCATTAGCTACGGCGGTTGGTTGTTCTAACATTGCCAGATGTCCGCACTCAGGAATTTCGATCACGTTGTCACCGCAATATTGAAATAATGAGTGGAAACTAGCTAAATGACGAACGTACTTCGGTTCCATCACCTTATCTTCCGCACCAGCTATAAAATATACAGGCTGTTCAAGTTGTGCTACTAACTGAGGCAAGCGATTAACTTCTTCTTCGGTTGTTGAATCAAGCAGGCTTCCTAATGCTGCTTCGGGGTCGGCAACGACAAAATCGATTACCCGCTGCCTTGCCCAGTATCGTTCTAAAGGACGGGCAACATTGGCTCGCGTAAATAGTAAATCAATTAAAGGTAATTGCGATAACCAACGCGGGCGGACTTGTAAAAATTGTTGACCTACAGTCCGAAACTGCTCGAAAGCTTCTTTTAAGTAAATGCCGCCTCCAGCATTAATACAAATAACACCCTTGATAACGTCGGGCATTTGTTGCGCTGCCCATAGTGCAATCGTCCCTCCTAATGAGTGACCTATCAACCAAGCACTTTTAATGTTGAGTTTTTGTAGAAGAGTCACCAAATCTTGAGCATAAGCAGCAGGAGTATAAAGCGAATCAAAAGGATTTTCAAACGTCTGGCTGTAGGTCGTCAATTCCAATGCTGTTGCTTCACGGTTAAAACCGCTTCCGGCTTTAGACTGAGATTCGCCAAAGCCTCTCAGGTCATAAGACAAGCATTGAAAATCAACTTTAAGGCTAGAAATCACAGGCTGCCAGTATCCACGACTATTTAGCCAACCGTGGATAAAAACTAAAGTGTTGAGGCACGAGGTAGGGGTTGTTAGCTCGTATGCGTGTGGTACGCTCAAGATTTCGATAGTTGCCATACTACTATCGTACCCTTAAGAGCGAACGCGGTTGAATACGAATTGAAGGACAATCCGAGAATGTAGAAGATAAAATAACAGTTTTTGCTTACAGGTTATTTATTTCTGGTTTTTCTCTCAAAATTAAAATAACTCAACGACCTAGTAACCTTTGCCGTACCCCTTCGGCGATTTTATGACCTAGATATTCGGGGATGAGACTTTCGTTCGGTCCTAATAAGTAGAGAATTAGGCGGGTACGTCCGCGCCAAACCAATAAGTTAGCATTGACAACTAAAAGGTCTTCTTGCCAAATGGCGTACATAACTTTATAGAATAATCCAGGTTGGTTGTCGGCTTCGATTACTAAGGCTGGTAAGTGAAAAACCGGATCGACATAAAATTCGGTTTGTACTTGCTCTAAGCCAGCATCCAAATTGAATTCAACTGCTAGCATTTCTTCGACCTCAAATCGTCCACCAAGTGCTTCGCGGATAGCGCGGCAAACATTTTCGGCGGTTTTGTCGGTAAGGGATTTGCTACCACGCGATACTAGCAATTTGATAAAAACTAGCATCGGTGGTTTGATTTGACCGTACAGACTTAATGAGTGGATAGTCAGCCCATATGCTGCTAGAACGCCAAAAATGTCGCTCAACAGGAATGATTGGTTGCGGTACGCAAAATGCAGGGCACTTTTGCTTCCTTCGGGTTTCAGTTCGATTACGGCGCGTCTGGTTTTATACAAACGATAGGCGAGGCGCAAATTTTGCAGTTGAATTTCACTGCTGACAAATTGCTCGTAAAACTGAGGAAACGCTCGATTGAAGCGCTTAAGAAGTTCTAATGTGGAAGTTTTTAAACCAGTTGCCATCATTGGTGATTAGTTGTCAGTGGTTCGTTGTCAGTGGTTCGTGGTTCGTGATTAGTTGTCAGTGGTTCGTTGTCAGCGCTCAGTGGTTCGTTGTCAGTGGTCAGTGGTCAGTGGTCAGTGGTTATTACTTAGGACTCCTGATTACTGACTCCTGACTCCTGACAAACAATAAATTGGTAATAGTTAATTTCTCCTAGCCTTTGCAACAAAGTGCTAAAGTTGATAATGATTGGTGTTTTATATGCCATTGCTGGCAACCGTCATTGGGAATTTCGGTAAACGCTTATAACTTATACAAGTGTAAGTGCGAGATGTACTAGATGTGTTGTTCGTACTTGAGTCTATATAAATATTCTTTGAATAGAAGCCAATTCAGTTATACTACCCGAACCGTCTGGCATGGGTTTCTGGAAAACTTGGTTTAGTACATCGGACACAGCCTCAACAGCTCGAACAACTTCTTTTGAAGAACATATAGTGGAAGCCTCTGGTAACTCCAGCCTTACTGGTGAAAGCTTTGCTTCTGCTAAAGAAACTCGCATAGTTTTTAGTACCGAGCGTGATATCGACCTATATGAACTTGAAGAATTGTGCGATGCCGTTGGGTGGTCGCGTCGCCCTTTGCGAAAAGTAAAGAAAGCAATCGAACATAGTTTTCTTGTCGCCTCAATGTGGCAAGTACGAGGAACTCAACGGCGGCTAATTGGCTTTGCTCGTGCTACTTCCGACCATGCGTTTAACGCTACGATTTGGGATGTAGTAGTCCACCCGGACTTTCAAGGCAAAGGTTTAGGTAAGGCGTTGATGAAATACGTACTTAAAAAACTCCGAAGCGAAGAGATTAGCAATGTTACGCTCTTTGCTGACCCTCATGTAATTGATTTTTACCGTGGACTGGGTTTTATGCCCGACCCCGAAGGTATTAAAGGTATGTTTTGGTATCCGCATTAATAATGCGAGCAACCATGCGCGATCGCATACGATGCCGACTGATGCCGTAAAAACTGCTTCGCCTCGTGCGTTTAAAGCTGATAATGCCTACACTTTAACGAATCGTGGTGTCTTCTTTGGGGTTTTAGGGCTACCAAAAGCCTCAAAATTGATTATTGCGATTAAAAGTGGCAATTTAGCTATTGACTAATTGCAGTCGAGCCTGATAAGATATTGGAGCCTTTCCGGAATCAGTTAACTGATTTGGAAATTAAAAGTTAGATTAAGTAACTTTCATATATTTGATTTAATATATAAAAAAGTTAGATTCTAAACTGAAACGGCATAACGGGATGTAGCGCAGCTTGGTAGCGCGCCTGCTTTGGGAGCAGGATGCCGCAGGTTCGAATCCTGTCATCCCGATATACACCATGAATTGACCAGGAAATCCCCAGCAAAGACCCTATGATTAAAAAATCTGGGGTCTTTCTGTATTAATTATTAAAAAAATAAAATTTATTTTGGTTATCGACATGGGTTGACTCCGAGTTTTCTCGGTCATATTATGTGTACTTAATGCGCGGAACTATTACGTTAAAAAGTTATTTGCCGACTTGAGTTAGTCTCGCTTTGATGAGCAATAGCAAGAAAAGTTGACATTTTTCAGCAAGCATTGACCGAAGAGGCAAATTTAGTAAGTTTAAACACATTCTTAGTAAATGCAGGTGGAACGATTCAACATTTAGCACCGTCGAATATGCCAAGTAAAGACAATAAAATAAAATGAAATTCGTCGCATTTAAGTTGAGACAGACTGACGAGCGGCTCAAATGCCACATACACCAGGCATTTATGTTTTAGAAAGGCGATTGTGTAAGGCTGTCATCGACTTTGCAACAGTGCAGACGATTAGTGAAGACGATACTATAGCTAAAACTAGTTAGTTCTGCGCTACTTCAACTAAATCCTCGACTCGATTGAATTGAAATTTTAATGCTAGGAGAAGTTATGAAATCATTGGTTCGCTGGGGTACAACATTAAGTTTAGTGGGGAGTACTTTGCTGGCAACGGTTTTGAGTGGAAACGTCCCAGCGGTGGCTTTATCAGAACAACAAATTAAAGAAAAATTGGATTCAGTTCCTGTTTGGTTAATTACAAATCCCCAAGGTTTACCACTCAGTCGTCAATTACCCGAAGCTCAGGGTAAAAAAGCTGGGACGGTGACCGGAGTTTACATGAGCAGGCAAGAAGCGCAAGCTTTTATTAAAGAACTGCAAGGTGTCAAAAATCCCGATCCGAAAATGGCGGGTATGCTCAAAAACCTACAACCTACAGCAGTTCCTCTCGGCAGCATTTATCAGCAGTTGCAGCAAACCAAAAACCAACCGGAACGCTTGCAGTTTGCTTTTAAACCTGGCGATACCGAGGTAAAAGGTGCTCTTGACCTATTGCGTTCGAGCGGTCAAAAGGTAGAACAGTTTAAGAGCGTACCCGTATTTATGGTTCGATTTGCCCCAGATAAGGGATATGTACCGATTCAACTAGGTGCAGACAAAAAAGAGTACATCCCGATGTTTACGAGCAAGCAAGACGCAGCGGCATTGTTGAATCAAGTCAAACCTAAGTTTGCTACGGCTGATATTCAGGTTGTCGATATCGACGGTATCATCAAAACGCTGCAAGATAAGAACGACAAGTGGCTCGATCAGGTAGTATTCTTCCCGTCTCCCGAAGCGCGAGAGTATATCCGTACTGTATCGACTAAAAAACCTAGTGGTGCGGCAAAACCCGCAGCTACTCAAGCACCGAAGAAATAGGAAAGGGCGAGGGAGTAGGGAGTAGGGAGTAGGGAGTAGGGGAATAAGGGAGAGTAGCAGGAGTAGGGGGACGAGGAAGCAATATTTCTGCCTATCTCCCTATCTCCACTATCTCCCCATCTTCGCCATCTTCGCCATCTTCGCCATCTTCCCCATCCCCCCTAATCACTACTCCCTACTCCCTACTCCCTTTCTTAAATGCAATCAAATGTAGTTTCTGGTTTACAGCTTTGGCAGTGGCGAAATGAGGCAATTGCTAGTGCTAGTGCCAACGATATCGATATATACGAAGTCGATTGGTTGCTGCAAGAAGTCGCTGGACTCAGCCGCTTGTCGTTGCGTTTAGAGTCATTCAAGCAGAAGAATGAAATTAAATTAAAGCTACCTTTAGAAGATTTAGAAGCGCTTTGGCAACGACGATTGCACGACCGCTTGCCCGTGCAATATATTACGGGAGTCACACCGTGGCGACGGTTTCAAATCGAAGTTTCACCTGCTGTTTTGATTCCTCGACCTGAAACTGAACTTTTGATTGATTTGGCTGTTGCTGCTACAGACAGTAATATCAATCTACGTTGCGGACATTGGGCTGATTTGGGGACTGGTAGTGGTGCTCTAGCACTTTCGATTGCTGACGTTTTTCCGAAAGCGACAGTACACGCTGTTGATTTTAGTCATGAAGCACTGGCTGTCGCACAACAAAATGCGAAAAATTTAGGTTTGAGTGACCGAATTCAATTTTATACTGGTTCCTGGTGGCAACCACTCGAACATCTCAAAGGTCAATTTAGCGGTATGATATCGAATCCGCCTTATATCCCTACAGCTACCGTAGCAACTTTACAGCCCGAAGTCGTTAACCACGAACCGCATTTAGCATTAGATGGTGGAAAGGACGGTTTGGATTGTATTCGCCATTTAATTGAATCTCCCCAGTATCTACAGCCTGGTGGTGTGTGGCTGATTGAAATGATGGCTGGACAAGCTGATATAGTCCGCGATTTGTTAGCACAAAATGGTAGTTATTGCAAGATAGAAATTCATAAAGATTTAGCAGGGATTGAACGGTTTGCGATCGCTTTTAGCGTGCCGTAGGCATATCGCGCAGCGACTCCGGAGGAGTATCGCTTTTAGCGTGCCGTAGGCATATCGCGCAGCGACTTGGAACAAGTATCGCTTTTAGCGTGCCGTAGGCATATCGCGCAGCGAGTCGGAACAGTCTACTTGCATAACATAACTTGCTTTTGTGTCGTTAGTACTGTTTTACCACTTCTCACTCAGACAACAATCAGATTTTATACCGTTTTATGGGGTTTTGTCCCATTTTATGAGTCTCGCTGCTGAGTACTGCCATTTCTTGCTGCTTCTAATTTTTGGCGAATTGCCGCTTGAACTTTCTCATCAAAATCAGGGTCGCTGGGACTTGCAATAATCCGAAGCGGACGCTGATTAATTCTGTCCAAATATGCTTGAAAAGCAGCTTGGTCTCCACGATGTTTAAGAAAATACTGTTTTAATTCATCATTAGACATTGCTTTATATTTATCTTGGCTCATCAGCAAACTCCCCATTGCGTAAAATTTGGAATTTAATACAAATAAGGTGTATGGGCTGAAGCATAATGTACGTCAGTTGGTAGCCAACCCGATATAAACTTATTAATTGAGCAGCAGTAGGCATTCTGGTAACACACTCCACCTACTATAGTACATCACCCCCGACTTCCTAGAAATGCCTCAAGTATCAATTGACACTCTTATTACTGCTGCCCGTGCAGGTAAATTAGTTAGTTTTCCTACCGATACAGTTCCGGCATTAGCTACACTTCCGGAACATGCGGGATTAATTTTTGCTGCCAAGCAGCGCAATCAAGATAAACCGTTGATATTGATGGCTGCGAGTGCCGATGAATTTTGGGATTTTGTTGTGGGTAGCGATGCGGAATTGGAGATTTGGCGACAAGTTGCGGCTTCCTACTTGCCGGGTGCGTTAACAATGGTGCTGCCAGCTTCCCTTAAAGTGCCTTCATCGATGAATCCGATTGACCCGACGACGATTGGTCTGCGCGTACCAGCGAGTGCTCTAGCGCAATCAATATTATCTCAAACTGGACCCTTAGCAACTACTAGCGCGAATCTATCCGGACAGCCAGCATTGTTAACAATGGCAGAAATTGAGGCGCAGTTTCCCGATGTCTTGGCTTTAGCTGCTGTAGAGTGCGAAAATGTAAAACCTGCGATGGGGATACCTTCAACTGTGGCGAAATGGACTGGCGGACAATGGCAGATTTTGCGACAAGGTGAAGTGAAGTTATAATTTTAACTAGTATATTCTACTTACTTATTTTGAATAGATTTACATTCACTCATAATTTATGTGAATTATCAGCTATAAGTCATTGTTTTCAAGATAATAAAGGTTTTTGGATTACTTGAACACGTCTATGTCGGCGTGCTGTAATTAGGGATTGACTGTAATAAATAAAACATTTTTGGGTATTCTCAAATTGTAACGGTTCCGATTTTAATCAAATACCTACCGCACTCGCCGGTAGAGATTGACATGTCAATCTCTACAGTTTGTGTATTTGTGTATCGCTGTCATCAGTAAACATTTTGACTCAAATATGTAAACTGCGGAACTTTTTTGCGAAATTCTTGGTTAACTAATTAGTTGATAATAGTCAAAATATGAATTGGAATAACTGGATATATTTAGCAGTCGGACTTGGACTGGGGGTAGGTTTGCGTGGAATATTCACACGTTCTCACACAAGTGAGTCATCTCAAGTCCCGAAAAACGAATCGCTATTGCAGCAATTTAAACAAATGCAATTAGCGTATCAGTTGACACAGGAAATGAGCCAGTTTAAAGCTGGTTTTTTAGCACGGACGACTCATGTCTTGCGATCGCCTTTAAATGGTTTGATTGGTTTGCATCAGTTAATTTTGTCAGATTTGTGTGAAAGTCCCGAAGAAGAACGAGAATTTATTGCTCAAGCACACGACCGAGCGTTAAAGTTACTCAAACTGATTGATGAAATTCTCAATGTTGCTCGAACCGAATCCGCTACGAACCGTTTAGATATCCAACCGCAATCGCTGAGTGAATTGTTACAGGATGTTTACGACCTTACTTATATGCTGGCAGAAAATCGGAATTATCCATTTTCGCTGATTGTGCCAGAATCCGAAATCTACGTTTTAGTAGACCCTCGGTGGATGCGACAAGTGTTGATTAACTTGGTTGAAACGGCAATTATCCAAATGGAAATTCAAATGGAGGAAGGACGGATTTGTATATCCGCTCAACCTCAAATTACCGATAATTACACTTGCATTTGGGTGGATATACCTAGTTTTACATTCCCGAAAAGCGAAGCTGTTGATTTGATGACCGCACAAACCAAAGCAAATTTAACAGCATCCGAACAAGCTGGACTTCAAGCGGGAATGAAGTTGTTATTTAATCAAACTGTCATCGAAGTATTGGGGGGAAAACTTGAAATTCTTTCTCACCCCAACGATGAACAATTGACCAGGTTTCAAATCACTATCCCCCAAATGATTCCTGAAACTGAACTTGTTCCCTTGGTAGCGAACTGAGGTGAGGTTGGTTGTGCAGCACCATTGTTGTCGTAGAATTTGTTTGAAAGCCAATCCTTTCATAAAACTGTTGTTGGTGAGTCGTCATTAAGTAAATGCGTTCAACTCGATTCATGCGGGGATGACTGATAACGGTTTCCACCAATTTACTACCAAGTCCACTGCCACGATAGTCAGGGTGAACTATGACATCCCAAATTGTGGCACGGTAGATACCATCCGAAGTTGCCCTTGCAAAACCGATTAATCGTTTGTCATCCCAAACTGTAATCACAGGTTCGCTGTTTGCTAGAGCAATACTCAGGTCTTCCATACTGCGTCCCTGTGCCCAAAACGCTGTAATGTTAAATAGCTCGCATAATTGATTGAGGTCTATATCCGACTTGCGCGAGCTAAATTGAATCTGACTATATTTCATCTACCGCACCAACTTCAGGTTTAATCGCATTGTGCAAGATGTTTCGAGCGAACACATCTACACCTATAGAAATGATTTTATAGATAAATATTTAAAATAGCTAAACAAATATGACATTTTTGGCGGATTTTGTTAAGGAATGCTAACATTACAACTCATGTTGATTGCTAGCGAATCCATTTCCAAAGTGGGTGCGTTGGTCCCTGCTGGCGAATTTGGTAAACCTGTTTTTCAAGACGTTCCCTGTCACTTTTAGGCAAGCCAAATAAGATATTTCGGCTTTGCCAAATCAATACTGCCATCATCATTCCCAAACAAAACGACAACGAGAGGGTTGCCAAAGGGTGGAAAAAAAGCGCATAGCGCACTGCTGACCAAGTAAAGTATTCTTGCCACAGTTTAATTTCCGAACGCAAATCCCACAATGCTACTGGTGCAATGGTCAGCCACAACAAGCCAACAACAAACCACCTGCTGTAAACAGTCAAGCGATGTAACCTTTGCACTTGTTCGGTGAAAGATGGGTCTTGTTGCGGTTCCATAGAGGGGGAGTTAAAAGTTAGGAGTTAGGAGTTAGGAGTTAGGAGTTAGGAGTTAGGAGTTAGGAGT
>CAXTCQ010000108.1:0-25200 GCA_964242965.1 uncultured Calothrix sp.
TTTCCTTTCTGCCTTCTCCCCTTCCCCCTTCTCGCTTCTTTACGGCAGCCAACGGGGGTAAAATCCGGATAGTGGTAGTTTTTCGGGTTTGATGCCCGTAGCTGCTGCGTCAGCTACGGGTAGTAAAGGCATTAGCCAGAGACTGCTGCTTGATATTGTTGCTCCCTCGGATGTTTTTAAAGGACTGGCAGTTGGTGGAATATTGTCATCTTGCGGTACAACTTGGTCAAATAATAACCCTAAGCCGTCGGGTGCTAGGTTCATTTGAATATTTCGCTGTCCTGCGGGAAGGACTATTAAGGGTTTTTGCTGTCCTGACTTGAGGTCAATGGCGACAAAGTAGGGCTGTTCAATGTATTCGGGACCTGGGATGAGTTGGGTAATTAGGCAGTAAAGGTTGGGTGAGGCTGTGTCAAATTGGCAATTGAGAATTGAACCTGTGGTTTTGAGTAGTTCTTTGTTTGTGCCTTGGTTGCTGACTAAAAATAATGACTTGGTAGGGTTGTTGAATTCGGGATTAAATTTGACCATTGCGGCTTGAGTGCCATCTTTAGAGAAAGCTTGCACTAATCCGAATTGGGGTAGAAAGTCAAGGGGTTTGCTACCGTCTTCTTGTAGTGGTAATATTGCGGCCCCTTCTCCTTGGGCAACGGCGACGGCTTTGCTATCTGGAGTTATCATAAAAACTCCCCCAGGTTCGCGGCTTTTGAGTTGCGTGAGTTTGGGTTGTTCCCCAGAGGCAATTTTGTCTGCGGGCATAAACCACAGCCCAAAGTCGCCAGGGTTATCTCTTTTACCGCGCTGGATAACGAGAGTTTGTCCGTCGGGGGATAAATCGAATTTGAGATTTTGGTAATCTTTGTTGTCTAATACTAAGTCAACGCGGCTTGGAGGATCGGCTTCTTTTTGAGTTTGTGTTGCGATGCCTGTTGTCACGACATAGATTTTCGCTGAAAGTAGGTCTTGGCTGCCTTTGGTGAGTGCCGAAAATAGGATTTTATCGCCTTGGGGATAAGGTTTAAAATCCATTACCACTATATCTTTGGGGGTGAGGATAGTTTTTTGTCCTAGTGAAAGGTTGTAAAGGACTAGCCGACCTAGTTCTTCGTCGGTTGCACCGATATAGACGATAACGCGATCGCGTGTTTTAAAGTTACCTACAAATGATTGAATGGTACGGTTTTTGCCTTCTGATTCGGCAAATTTATCTCGTGCCCCCTGTAATTTTACTTGATAATTTGTGCCATATGGTGCTGGTGTTAGCAATGTATAAACCATTCGCCGTCCCGCCCAGCTATATTTTCCGGCAAGAGGAGGTTCTATTTTTAAGTTATTTTCGACACTTTTAGTGTCCATTGGACGGCTGAAAGTCAGAGCAAAGGATGTATCATCTGCACCAACTTTTTGGTTTTGCCAAGTAAAATTTCTGACGGTTGCCCTAACTGCGTCTCCTCGAAAAATGAGTATTCCAATTACTAAGGTTAGTAGGAGTATCAGCGCTAGAGCAATTCGGTCTAATGGGAGTAACGACTTTTTCTTAACCATGTGTAAGGGAGTTAGGAGTTAGGAGTTAGGAGTTAGGAGTTAGGAGTTAGGAGTTAGGAGTTAGAAGTTAGGAGTTAGGAGTTAGGAGTTAGGAGTTAGGAGTTATTAATTAATGTTGTCTGTTGGTCTCACTCCACTCCCTTACTTCCCCTACTGCCTACTGCCTACTCCCGAACTAAGAACTATAGGGATTTTTGGGTTGTTCGATTTTTTTGATTGAGGTTGGGTCGATGGTAACGTGACGTTTACCTGCAAAATCTGCGGTAATCATTTTACCTTCGACTTCTAACCATGTGTCGGGTGAGTATTGGTCGCGGCTATCTTTGAGTTTGACGGGTAAACCAATGGGATAAGCGTCAGCAGCACAGCAAGTAATTACAAACTGAGACAGCAATAAATATTCCTTGCCCATATCGGGTGGATGCATTACAAATCCGCGAACTTTGGCTTTTTGTCCAGCGTGGGTATCGGGTTCGGGATAAACGTTCAACGTGCGTACCCATTCGACTAAAGTCCGTTCTTCTGGACGACGGGTGAATTTAGTTGCTTGGGGTTGCGATCGCGTTGGTCCGAGTAATTCGGTTACGCTGCGATTCATGGCGTTTTGGCTGGCAAAGACTTGAGGGGAAATTATAAATCCTAAAAGTGCGGATATTAATAGTAACGAACTGCTCCACCCAGGTGGAAATACTGTAATGTGTTGTTCGACTGGAATTTCATCGCGTCTTCGCCGTTTTAATAGTTGTTGTGCTTTAAATACGGCAATGAATATTAGGGCGATACTGGCAATAAATACTAGTAGAAAATAATCAGGGTGAATTAATAAGTTGAGTTTTCCTGTAAACCGATATTTCAACATTAAAATGCCCCAAGCTCCAATTGCTATGACATCGAGCCAAGGTAAGATTTTTGGGGAGATTAGAGGTTTTTTTTGTTTGGAAGTCATTGTCAGGAGTTCTTGTGTTGGGAGTTGGGAGGGGCGGGTTTAGCAGTATCTTTAAATTATCAAACAACATATTCGTGAACCCGCCCGTACAGGAGGCGCGGAGTTTTGGAGGTAAGTAAAGAATTAAAAATCATGTAGCATAGGTATCTTACCTGTGCGGCAATATAATTTTTTAAGTTAGTTAAAAGTTCTGTCTAACTCCTAACTCTTAACTCCTAACTCCTAACTCCTGACTCTCTAAAAAACGTGCAAGTTCAAAAATAATGTCATTGCAAATGTTAATAGTCCTGCGAGCATAAATAAATAAAATAATGCTCGCGGTTTGAATATTGATAGCATCAAACCAATACCCTTAATATCAACCATTGGTCCAAAGATGAGGAATGCTAATAACGAACCACTGGTAAAAGCTGAGGCAAATGATAATGCAAAAAATGAATCGACTGTCGAACAAATTGATACTACAACTGCCAATATCAGCATTGCTACAATCGAACTAATCGGACCTGCACCTAAACTTAAAATCAAATCGCGGGGTGCAAGTACCTGAATCGCTGCTGCGATCGCACTACCTAATACCATAACTGCGCCCAATTCGCGCAATTCCTGGACGATATTATCCATTACTAAGCGCAGTTTTTCTGGTAGCGGTTTCGTTGGACTTGTGGCTGCTAGGGTTGCTTGGAGAACGCTAGGGTCAACTCGCATGACTTGACCGCCAGATTGACCCCCTAGAATGTAAGTACCCGATTGCAGTAAAGTCGAAGCAGCAGAAGACCGCGTTTGGGACTTTCGAGAATGGTGTTTGGGTAAGTCGGGTACGGACGGGTTAAATTTGAGATAGCGGGCTAGAGATGGCTGTACAATCGGCGTTAAATCTTTTTGAAAGCTGAAGACATAGCCGATAATTGTGGCAATAATTAGCGAAAATACGACTCGCAACACCACAATTTCGGGCTGGTCTCGAAATGCCGTCCAGGTTGACCAAATTACAATCGGATTAATTGTTGGTGCAGCTAATAAAAAACCAATTGCGACTGGTGTCGGTACTCCTTGCATCAGTAGTCGTCGTGCGACCGGCACGTTACCGCATTCGCACACCGGAAATAAAAAGCCGACTAAACTGCCGACAAATGCACCTAGTATAGGGTTTTTCGGCATTTTGCTAAGTAGTTTGCGCTCATCAACCATAATTAGCAGCAAACTAGAGAACAAAACCCCAAGCAGTAAAAATGGTATTGCCTCAACTAGTAGACTTAAAAATATGGTGAAGCCATTATTCAGTTGATTCATGAGCGTCGCGTTTTAAAGCGGTGTGAGGATTTAATGTTATGCCAAGCTATTCTATCGAAATGGGGATCAAAAGCAAGTACGAGTAATTAAATATAACTTAAGCAGAAATTTAGCAGTTGTTAAGAAAGACGGGGAAGGGGAAGGGGTAAGAATTTTATAAATTCACCGTGTTTGTGACATTCGTAGTAGGTAGTGCGCTGCTGTCGGTCTTACTAACTCTAAAATTCTCGGTTGCTTAATACAATTGCTTGATTCCCAAATCATCGCAAATAGCTACTTACATCTGTACTTGTAGAAATTAGAGCGCTTATTAACAACGAGTGCCGAGTCAAAAAATAGTTCCTTTTTCCAAATCTAAGTACCTTTATTGATAATTTACAATTCTAAATATTTACACTTAATTTATGCTTACAGTATTTTTACCCGCAGATAAGTCAACTTTGCTGTGATTTCATGAATGCTTTACCAATGCTTTAAAATATGGATTCGCTGCAACTACTAGTGGTCTATAAGGGCTACTAGATTCCGACGTGCGTAAAAGTTGTCGGGGATCTGGGCAAGAGCGCTCATGGTCAAAATTAATGAAATAGACCACCAATAACGGTAAATACTAGCTTGCAATAGACAATTTTAGATGAATTACATTATCTATGGATGAATTTTATACTACAAAATTCTGTTGATGGCAAGTCCGAAGAGTCACAATATCAACTTTTGATAATCCGAATAGCTCACTTCGTGATTTTCCACATACCGATTTTAATGAAACTCGCATAGGCTGGAAAAGCTACCATATTGGTCAGCAATTTTTACATAAATTTTTGTTAATGCAATAGCTAGGGTTCCCAGTGCCACAAGAATTCGTGTCGGAAATATCAGCGCCAATTTTGTTTGAAGGTAGCAACAAAGACCTTAGTCTGGAGTCTACGCTTCAAGAATTGCCCCTCTACGCATTCGAGGTATCAACAAGTTGTACGGGTGCGGATGTGTCACAAGTATTTGAGAAGTACCCACTGTTAACGGGGGCAATCCTGTTTGAAGATGGGAGATACATTGGAATGATTTCACGACGGCAATTGTTAGAATTTTTGATTCGTCCGTTTGGGAAAGAGATGTTTTTTGAGCAACCTTTGAGTATTATCTACAGTTATGCCCGTACAGGTATTTTGATGCTACCGCAAACAACCCCAATTTTGACTGCAATGCAGTTGGCATTGAGACGTTCTCCTGAATTGCTAGGGGAACCGGTGGTGGTACGTACCGCACCTAAAACCTACAAGTTACTCGATATGCAAGAGTTAAATGTTGCATCGTGGCAAATTCGCGGTATCGAAACACAAGTACGCTACGAACGCAGTCAAGCTCAAATCGTCCAAAATGATAAAATGGCGAGTTTGGGAAGGCTTGTAGATGGGGTTGCTCACGAAATTTTAGATCCTGTAAATTTTATTTGGGGTAATCTCAGCCATCTTTCCAACTACAGCCAAGATTTATTAAAACTCGTAACAGCTTACATTCAAGAATTGCCCAATCCTTCCGAACATATTAATCATCTTAAACAAGATATTGAATTTGATTTTTTAGAACAAGATTTAAATAAGTCGCTTGCAAGTATTCAGACTGGTGCGGAACGATTAAAAAAATTAGTGACAAGTTTACAAAATTTTTGTCATATCGATGCTGTGCATCCCAAACCAGCAGATTTACATGCATGTTTAGATAGTATTGTTTTGTTGATTAATAGTAGAATTAAAGGCGAAATCAAAATTGTTAAAAACTACGGACATTTACCTCCGGTTTACTGTTTTCTTGGTCAATTAAGCCAAGTATTTATGAATATTTTAACTTGGGCTGTTGATACTTTGCTCAATGAAGCAGTCCGACAGCAGTATAATCATGATTCTGTAATTAACCAGGAAAAGCCGCAAATTCAGATTACAACGGAGGTAATTTCAACTCCAGATACACGTAGTATTAGCGATTCACGTTGGGTTGCAATTCGCATCCGAAATAATAGTCCGGCAATGTCGGAGGAATTGCAACAGCAAATTATTGAATCATTTTCAGTTGAAAAACGCGCAGATAAAGAAACGAGTTTATCTGTGAGTTACCGAATCATTACTGCAAGACATGGAGGTAAATTAAACTTGCGGCGCAGCGATGCGGGCGAAGCCTGTCCAAAAGGCGATAGATCGCAACTCGGTTTTGGCAGCGAATTTGAAATTTTACTCCCGTTGGTTTAAAAATAGGAGTAGGAGTAGTAGAAGTAGGTCGGGTCTATGTAAGTTCTATTAGCTGCAATTGAATTGTTGGTTTAATTTATCGGTTCAACTTCGTGAAAATACTTGTAATCAATATAACGATGTGTATCGCTGGTGCGGTGAATAATATCGACAAAACGATAGTTCCATAGCACATCTCGTGATGAGTAATTATGACGTGCATGGACTACTTGAGCAACAGTTTCATCAATACCACTGACTGAGACAATTATTGTACTATTAGTTTGAATTAAAGACTCATCTGTCATTTCATAAAGCGGACTCGATTCATCAATGACGTGGATGATTGACCAAGTTAATATGAAGCTGGGGGACTGGTTTCGCACGAGTTGCAAATCGTGAATGCGACGCAGAAATCTTCCTTCGGCTGTCACCTCATCGCGCATCAAATATACCCGCATTTGCGCTTCGATAATCTGATTGCGACGTTGGTTTGCTGTGCGAAATACTAACGCTGATTTACCTTCGTACAATGTAATTACTGCAATACGGCTAAATGTGACGCGGGCAGTAGCACGAGAAAAGCGGGCAAATCCAAGTCCTGTTAATAATGAAACTCCAAACAAACCAACCATTGCTTCAAAGGTGACGACACTATTTGAATATAGTGTATTTGGATACATCGCTCCATAGCCAATGCTTGCTAATGTTTGGACGCTAAAGAAGAAGTAATCGAGGAAATAACCGGGTTTAGCGTTTTGAATACAGTCACCACATGCAAAATAAGCACAAGCAAATAGGACATTTGTTATCAGATAAGATACCGATATTAAACTAAGAAAACCAGTCCAAGGAATGGTAAGAAGTAAGTGGTATGGGTCACGCCAGTAAGAATACCAGCTGCCAATACCAATCAAAAAAATTTGTCCATCGCGTATTTTAATGTGAGACCGCGATGGAAAAGGCTGTTTGATATTTTTTAAAAGCTGTTTGAACCGGGTTAACCAAGTTAATCGAAGGTGTCGCATTCAAGTAGCCAATATACTTTTGCAACAAATATATACCTTACGAGCGTGGAAAGGGAATAGGTAAAGGGCTAATGGTCTATATCAAAAATTATCAGGGGTTCAAAGAATCCGTGTAAATAAGTGCGTTTCCCAGGATTCTAGCCTTTTGGAGAGGTCAAAATTAATGAAATAGACTACTAGTACGCAGAGAAAAGGTCGTGGGAAGCGAGTAATCAAAAATAGCAAAAAATCTATCTTTCAGTAAAATCACCCTAACGCTTTTAAGTAAACTACTGTCATTAATTGAAATAAGTTTGTTGACTTCAGATGAAGATAGAACTCAAGGATGAAAGCACCACTACCTGATAACGAATCCCAGAGAATGGAAGCTCTTTTAGAGTATAAAATCCTTGACACTCCATCTGAAGGGGCTTTTGACGACCTCACCCGTTTAGCTTCCTATATTTGTGGAACTCCAATCGCCCTAATTAGTTTAATTGATACTAACCGCCAGTGGTTTAAGTCTAAAGTTGGTTTAGAAGCTTTAGAAACACCCCGCGATGTCGCATTTTGCGCTCATGCCATTTTACAAACTGAAGTTTTTATTGTACCTGATGCCACATCTGATACACGCTTCGCTACGAATCCACTGGTAACTTCCGATCCCAATATCCGGTTTTATGCTGGTGTCCCCCTGACTAACCCTGAAGGACAGGCTTTAGGAACACTTTGCGTAATTGACTCTGTACCGCGTTCCCTGACCCAGGAACAGGTGGAAGCATTACGAATTTTAGGTCGCCAAGTCATTAAGCAGATGGAATTGCGGCGCAATTTAGCTTCTTTGGTACTCGCAAATAATCAAGGTAAACAAGGAATTAAGCTCCGCAGGCAATTTTTTAAAAGGATTGCTGGAGGGTTTGGGTTAGCGTCGGCAATTTTAGTATTGATTGGTATGGTTTCGTACCGTAACACTCAAGTGTTGATTAACAATAACAATCAGGTCAGAAATACTCAAGAAAAAATCAACTCCCTTCAAGAACTGTTGTCCCTGATGAGTGATGCTGAAACAGGACAACGCGGCTATATCCTCACAAAAGAAGAAGTTTATCTAGAACCGTATAAAAAAGCACTCCTAAATATCAATTTAGAAATTCAAGAGTTTAAGAATTTAGCAGCAGGTAATCGTTACCAGAACAAGCAGATTACAACCCTGGAACCTTTGATAGCAGCTAAAGTGGCAGAACTTAAGCAGACTATCGACTTACGCCAAAATCAGGGATTTGATGCAGCGTTGCGGGTGATTCAAACAAATCAGGGAAAGAACTTGATGGATGATATTCGTAGAGTCATCTTTGAAATGGAGAAAGAGCAGAAAAAACAGCTTCAGCAACACTCTCAAGCTGCACAAGCAAGCGCTCGTAAATCGCTGTTGACACTCTTCGTCGCTATTGGTCTAACTTTTCTGATTCTCGTAGCAGTTTATTACTTAATCTACCGTGAAATCACTGAGCGCAAGTTAACAGAAGAATCGCTCAATAAAGAACGCAATTTTATTTCAGCAGTTCTGGATACCGCCAGCGCTTTAGTTATAGTTATCGACACTCAAGGGGAAATTGTCCGCTTTAATCAAGCTTGCGAGCAAATAACAGGTTACTCGTTTGATGAAGTTAGAGGTAGACAGTTCTGGAACATTTTTTTGCTTCCCGAAGAAGTGGAACCAGTCAAGGCTGTTTTCCAGGAGTTACTAAATAGTCCCAGCACAAAACCGTATGAAAATTACTGGGTGACAAAGGATGGTAGTAAGCGATTAATTGCCTGGTCAAACACTGTCCTTCAAGATTACGAAGGTGCTGTTGAATACATTGTCGGTACTGGGATTGACATCACCGAAGAACAAGCCGCGCTGCGCGATCGCAATCGCTCTGAAAAGCATCTAACCGTACAATATAGCACTACTCGCGTGTTAGCCGAGGCTACTAGCATTGCTGAAGCAACTCCGCGAATCCTCCAGGCAATCTGCGAAAGCTTGGGATGGGATTTGGCTGAAATTTGGATGGTGGATCGACAAGCAAATCTTTTACGGTGTCTTGACATTTGGTATAAAGAATGCATAAAAGCAGAGGAATTTGAAACACTGAGTCGGCAAAGCACTTTTGGATTCGGAATTGGGCTACCCGGTTGCGTCTGGGCTAGTAATGAACCTGTTTGGTTTACGAATGTCGTCGATAATGCAAAATTCCTGAGAGGAAAAATTGCCGCAGAAGTGGGATTGCATGGAGCTTTCGGTTTTCCGGTCCGCAGTGGTGGCAACATTCTGGGTGTCATTACTTGCTTCAATCAACAAACTCAGCAACCCGACTTAGATTTGATACAGATGATGAGTTCGCTGGGCGACCAAGTGGGGCAATTTATCGAGCGCAAACAAGCTAAAGAAGAACTCGAACGCCAAAACTTGCGATCGCAACTTTTTACTGATATCACCCTGAAAATTCGCCAATCTTTACAAATTGAAGAAATTCTCCAAATCACCGTTACCGAAGTCCAAAAAATCCTCCAAACCGACCGAGTATTAATTTATCAACCCTTGCCTAATGATGAAAGTATCGTTATAGAAGCAGTCGTTGCAGGCTTAAAAGCCATCAAAAACCAAAATATTATCGATTCCTATTTTCGCACCGAATATCAGCAACAGCACACCATACAGCAATTCCGTCAAGGAGGAATCAACGCGATCGCTGATTTGTTAGAAATCCCAGAAAACCATCTAGAATTACTCCAAAAATTAGGAGTTAAAGCAAATTTGGTCATACCCATTCTCGTCAAAGAAGAACTTTGTGGTTTGCTAATTATTCACCAATGCCTTAATTCACGCTCTTGGTCGAGCTTTGAAACTCATCTTTTGCGGCAAATTGCTGACCAAGTAGGTATTGCCCTAGCTCAAGCTCAATTGCTAAAAGCAGAAATTATTCAGCGGCAAGAATTAGAAGTAGCTCGTCATCAAGCTGAGTTAGCATCCCATGCCAAAAGTTCCTTTTTGGCAAACATGAGTCATGAAATCCGCACCCCAATGAATGCAGTATTAGGGATGACTGGACTGCTATTGGACACTCCCCTCAACCCAGAACAGCGAGATTTTGTCGAGACAGTTCGCGTGAGTGGAGACGCTTTATTGAGCCTAATTAACGAAATTTTAGATATATCTAAACTTGAAGCTGGGGAAATGGCTCTAGAAATTCTCGATTTTGACTTGTCTACCTGTGTAGAAGAAGTATTAGATTTACTGGCTCCCCAAGCTCACAAAAAAGGATTGGAAATTGCCGCCTTAATTTATCCCCACGTCCCCATTTATCTGAAAGGAGATGTTAGTCGTCTGCGGCAAATTTTTATGAACCTAATCAACAATGCGATCAAGTTTACGAGCGCTGGAGAAGTTATAGTACGGGCAGATGTGCTAAAGCTTGACTCAACTACAGTTACTATTCACTTTAGCGTCACAGATACCGGTCTTGGCATTGCCCCAGCAGACCAAAGCAAACTGTTTGCGCCATTTACCCAAGTAGATGCTTCTACAACCCGCAAATATGGGGGTACTGGTTTAGGATTAGCAATTTGTAAACAACTTGTAACTTTAATGGGAGGAGAAATTGGGATAGAAAGTCAGCTAGGTAAAGGTTCTATATTTTGGTTTGATATTCCTTTCACTCTTGCACCTGTAACTGTTTCCTCAGTATGTAGCACCTCCCCTGACTATCGAAACCTCAACAACCTACATTTATTAGTCGTAGACGACAACGCAACCAATCGCAAAATTGTCCACCATCAAGCCACCCGTTGGGGGATGCGCGTAGATGAAGCCGAAAGTGCAGTTTCTGCTCTTAAAGCTATTGAGTTGGCTACCGCGCAAAATACACCCTATGATATCGCCTTAATTGATATGCAAATGCCCGAAACAGACGGTATAACTTTAGGAGAACAAATTAAGGCAAATTCCACTATTGCTAAAATACCTTTAGTTATGCTCACCTCTACGAATCAACGCGATGAAGTGCAACAAGCGCTTAAAATCGGATTTGCTGCTTATTTAGTTAAACCCGTTAAACCATCTCGGCTACTCGATACGATAATGAATATTTTAGGAACCCAGTCGGAACCAGAAGAAGGGAAGTCAGGAGTTAGAGGTCAGGAGTTAGGAGTTAGGGGTCAGGAGTTAGGAGTTAGGAGTCAAGAGTTAGGAGTGAAAAATTTCAAAAATAACTACAATTATCATCCTAATGCCCAGCTACTGGTTGCTGACATTGCTACTAAAGCTAAGGTAAGAATTCTGTTAGCTGAAGATAATTTAGTAAATCAGAAAGTGGCCTTAAAAATGCTTGAAAGTCTGGGTTACAAAGCTGATATTGCTGCCAATGGACAAGAAGTACTACAGCTATTAGAAAAAATTCCTTACGACTTGATTTTGATGGATTGCCAAATGCCGATTCTTGATGGTTTAGACACCACAAAAGAAATTCACCGCTGGCAAGAAAGTTCCTTTGCCAATCATCGCCGCCCGATAGTAATTGCTATGACTGCTAATGCAATGAAAGAAGACAAACAAATGTGTTTAGATGCAGGAATGGACGACTATTTAAGTAAGCCAGTGTTGAGAGCAAAACTGGCAGAGGTGCTAGAGCATTGGGCGAGTGTAATACTTACTAAACAAGAAATAATTACATCTGAGCAAGCAGCTACTACAGAAGTTGGTTTACTCGACTTAGCAATTGATTGGGAACACTTGCATCAACTCTCCGAAAACAACGCAGAATTTGAATTAGAATTATTGCAAATTTTTGTTGAAGATATTCAACCGCGTTTGGAAATAGTGAAAGCAGCAATTTATCAGAGTGACTTTGAGCAAATTTGCCGCCAATCTCATCACCTCAAAGGAGCTAGTGCCAATGTTGGTGTGACAGTAATGCACCAAGCTGCCGAGCAACTAGAACAACTAGCTCAAAAATCTGAACGTAGGGGTACTATTGAGTTAGTTTCAAAATTAGAAGAATTTACCAACCGAATTCAAGCTTTTTTAATTGAGAGTTAATGACTAAAGAAGAATTTAGAAGTTAGAAGGCAGAATAAAGAAGGCAGAAGGTAGAAAATAGAAGGCAAAAAACAAAAGGCAGAATTCTGGACTACTGGTTGATAAATAATGCTTTCAAACCCCCGATTTTAAGAGTTGAGGAATATTTATCTAGTTATTACTTTATGGGTGCTATATGATTTATCAAATTCCTAACTCCTAACTCCTATATTCTGAATACTTCTCATCCCTAATTTTTTACATATTTAATTATAAACAAACAATAACGATTATCTGCTGTGCGCTCATAACTCAATTTGTCTGCAATTATTGACATAATTTTCAACCCGCGTCCGCGCTCTTGATTATTATCTTCAAATTCAGATGTTTCTTGCAATGTCTTTTCTAAATCAAAGTACTCACCTAATGACCAGATACGAATTTCTATTTGTTCATTTAACCTTATAGCTTCAATCTCAACTGGGGTTGTTTCTGGCAGATTTTTGTGGGCATGTTCCACAATGTTAGTAAAGCCTTCTATTAAAAGTGTTTGGCATTGCCACCAGATTTTTTGGTCGGAAAGAAGGGGTTGATTCATTTGCTCGAACCATGATAAAACCTCAGATGAAGCTGTTAGGTCTGTATTGACTTTTAAATAAATTTTTTGAGCCATTTTTTCTACTTTCCAAGTATCTTGATACAATAGTTTATAATTAATGAGTATTGTTTTGTTGTTAATTATAGCAATCCTATTTGCAAAGTGAAAAAACCTTTAAAAAAACCACAGAGACACAGAGTACACAGAGGTAAGAGTTAGGGAGGGAATTTTACAAATTATTTAAGATTGCTATATAATCGATTAGCAAAACAATTATTTCTCGAAAAAAGTTAGTTTATTTTGTTGTAATTGGTTAGTGATATTTCGATGTTTAAAATCCTAATTATTGATGATGACCCGATTGTACGGGCAGCACTAAAAAGAACACTCCAAAATCAGGGTTATGATACCACTGTAGCCAGTAATGGTGAAGAAGGAATCATGCAAGCACAACATATACGTCCGGCTTTGATTATCTGCGACTGGATGATGGCAAATTTAGATGGACTAGAAGTGTGTCGCCAAATCAAAGCAAATCCTCACTTGACAACAACTTTTTTTATTCTCCTAACTGCTAAAGGAGCAGCGAAGGGAGAGGAGGAAGACCGAGTTAGGGGACTTGATGCTGGTGCAGACGAGTTTATATCCAAACCACTGGAAATGAATGAATTGAAAGCACGGGTACGAGCCGGGTTAAGGTTACATCAGCTGAATCAGGATTTACATAACCAAAAGCAAGCTTTAGAAGTACTAAATCAGAATTTACAAACACAAAAGCAAATTTTGGAAGCAGAATTAGCTGAAGCTGCCGATTACGTGCGATCGCTTTTACCTTCACCACTTGTGGGAACAGTAACCGCAGAAGCGCTATTTGTTCCCTCGGCACAGTTAGGGGGTGATTGCTTCGACCATTACTGGCTCGATGATGAAAATTTAGTCATCTATTTATTGGATGTGTCAGGACATGGGGTCGGTTCAGCTTTACTATCTGTATCCGTGCTTAATGTCTTGCGATCGCAATCTTTGCCCAATACTAATTTTTGTCAACCTAGCGAAGTTTTGAAAGCACTCAATAATGCCTTCCAAATGAGCAATCATGGTGACAAATACTTCACTATTTGGTATGGAGTTTATAACCGCCGAAAACGCCAACTTGTTTATGCCAGTGCCGGACATCCACAAGCCGTGCTGCTTTCTAATACATCTATGACAAACATCCAAATGAAACAGTTAGGCTCGTTAGATATGCCAATTGGCTTTATGCCTGATATTCAATTTGATGATGATGTCTTTAAGATTGAAGAAAACAGCACTTTATACATTTTCAGTGATGGTGCTTACGAGATTAATCAGCCAGATAATACGATTTGGGGTATTGATGCTTTTATTGATTTGCTCGTCAGCAATTCCAAAGCAAGTAACTGTAATTTAAACCAAGTTTTAGCGCACATCATGACTTTAAATGCCAAGGCAAATTTGGATGATGACTTATCTTTACTAAAAGTTAAGTTTGCTTAATCTAGTCAAAAGTAACTTATTGTGCTGCAAGTACTTGGCTATTGAATTCGTCTTTGTCAGCATAAAACTGAAAAATTCGATCCATTCTAGTTAGTTGAAATAACATCTGAACTTGGTCGCTGACCGAGCAAAGAAATAGTTTTCCATCGGCTTTTCTAACCATTTGCATTGCCGATACTAAAGCACCTAGACCAGAACTATCGACAAACTTGACATTTTTGAGATCGATTAATACAATATCGACTCCGCTTGCCACAATGTCGCTAATTTCACGACGTAGTTGATTACCTCTAATCCCGTCTAAAATTCCGGAGGGTTCAAATATTTTAACGTTAGAATTCATAATTTTTGTGTAATTGAATTTGCATGATTACTGATACATTCTTATTTTGGCATTTACTTTATATGAACCGCAAGATTGAATATCATAATTTTTCTATTGAATTTGATTAGGGTGTGTGTTATTAGCGTAATGCACCTTGACTCCATATTTAAATAATAATGGTGGGTTACGGCTGTCGCCTAACCCACCCTACAAGCTCACGACTCCTGACTTCTGAATTCCAATCTATTTTCCGCTATATTAATGCGAACTTTTTACTATTTGCCATAGCACTGAAGAAATTAGCATCAACGCATTGGCGGGAAATTTCAAAAGCTTCAAAATAACCATCTTTTTGACCTAATTCTCGCGCCCAAAAACGCGACAAAACGAGAATAGCATCGAGTTGCATAAATGCTTTAGATTGTTCCGATTCATAACAACCAATAGCTGCAATTTTCTCCTCAATAACTGGGGTAATATCAACAAAAAAGTTTGGTTCAAATCCACGTAAAAAAACGGGTGGGGCTGAATACCACAAAGGAATGTTTCTGCGAGTCGCAACATTAGACACTGCGATCGCACAAACTTCATGGTCTCGATGCCCGTATTTTTCTGGCTGTGGTGCGTGAGTGATAATTAAATCGGGTTGACAATGATTAATAGCTTCTTCGGTAACTTTAATTACTGCTTGTGTTGAGAAATTGCACTCCTCAAGAGCATAAAAATCGTAAGTTGCACCAATAATTTTACCAGCGGCTTCTGCTTCTTGATGACGTGTACCCTTAACTGAAGAACTCGAAAGACTACCATCAGTTAATATTAAGCAGCGAACGTTCCATCCTGCCTTTGACATGAGGCTAAGAGTACCAGCAGCAGGTAGTACTTCGTCGTCAGCATGAGAATAAATTGTCAAAACAGTTCGTTGAACAAAGTTGTTATCTGAATAAGCGTTCATAGGGGTAAAGAATGGGGAGGTAGAAGACAGGAGACAGGAGACAGAAGACAGGAGACAGGAGATAGGAGACAGGAGACAGGAGACAGGAGACAGGAGATAGGAGACAGGAGACAGGAAACAGAAGACAGAAGACAGGAGGTAGAAAGTAAAAATTTTCTGATTCTGACTCCTAACTCCTAACTCCTAACTCCTAACTCCTAACTCCTAACTCCTAACTCCTAACTCCCGACTCCTGTTTAAACATTTTTTTGTGGTTGCCAAACAGCAGCGCGGATAATAGCAGACAGAAGGAATAAGTTGTAAACAGCCCAAGCACTATTAAGCAAGTGAACCCAAGGTTCGTTTAAATTACCAGTTGCGAAGCGAATCAAAGTCCATAATATTCCCAGAATCGTCAGGCTGAAAATAATCAGTTGGGGTACAATCAGCCGCAGATAAATCCCTGATTGTCGCTGCTTGGGTGTGACTTGGAATTTCAGCGGTTGTCCTGAGAACACACTCCATACAGCTTGGATTAACAAAGGAAATAATGCGATCGCATACTGTTCCGAACGCCAAACTTCACGAGCGGGAATACCCCAAGTGGCTGTGAGGAAAGTTAAGCGGTTAATTATGAAAGCTGGGAAAAAGTGTATTGCAAAATCAGGACCGTAGCTTTTCACTGGCACAATTTCCGTGAAAAAATAGATAATTGGACAACAGATGAAGATAAACGTAGAAAAACCAGAAAAATAGCTATACATCGTTTTGAAGTAGTGCAAACGCTGCCAAAAAGATAGTCCTGGTTTGGTTAGTGGATTTTCTCTCACTAACACTTGAATAGTACCTTGTGCCCAACGCAGTCGCTGTTTCAACATCGAACTTAGGTCTTCGGGTGCTAAACCTTCTGCCAAACGTTCGTTGTGATAAATGGATTTCCAACCAGCACTGTGCAGACGCATCGCTGTATTCATATCTTCAGTAATACTGTTGCTCGATACCCCACCAACTAAGTCAAATTCATCCAGACGTTTTTCGTCTTTGGCATATTCATCAGAAAAATTTTGCAGTCCGACACTAACTAATGCCTCACGCCTTAGCATTGCATTAGTTCCTGTGTAGAAAGCAGCATTCATGCCATCTTTACCTTGTTGCAGGGGTCCATAAAATAAATTCGATCGATGTCCAAAAGGGTCGTCTGGAGGGATATTGTAAAAATCCTGACGAGTTTGTACAAAAGCAATGCGATTTGACTCATATTTTCCGGCAAAAACATTGTAGGTATAGAAATATGGCAGAACTCGCTTCAGAAATTGTGGCTTGAGAACATGGTCGGCATCTAGAGTTACAATAAACTCTCCCGATGTTTCTCCGGAAAAAATCGCGTAATTGATATTGCCGGCTTTAGCGTGATGAGCTACACCAGGTGTTTTCGGGCGGGCGATATAGCGAAAACGATTAATTTCAATTAATTCCTCTTCCTTTCGGCGAATAGCTGCTTCTAATTTGTGCCGTTCATTTGTGAGACGATGCAAAATCGTATTTGGCGAAAAATCGTTGCTATTTTGGCTGGGGTCGAACCAAACAAGTAACTGTTGCATACCCTCTAACAATTCTGCGGCTTTTTTGTCAAGAGTGTTGACTCGACCGGATGATACCTCTTGCAGCCATTGTTCAGATGCTCTCGTATTCAATGTCAGACTTTCGAGTTGTTTTTGGCGTTCTAACAAACTAGAAAGTTCTGCCTCAATGCGATCGCCTTCGTGTTGTAATTGTGGCGAATGCAAATCCTCGATACAGAGTTTTTCTGCCATCGCTCGCATATCAGCCGAATTACCATCGTCCAGCACATAAACCCGTAACTTTGTGGCTGGGTAATCCATTGCTAGAGCCGCCTTGGCGCTTTGTTCGATAATGGACGGCGACTCGTTGTAACAGGTCAAGAATACATCGACAGTAGGATAATCAGAGCGGGGTATAGATGGTGTTAGTTGGTCAAGAGACTTAACCTGTCGAACTAGAGGTCGCCACAATCCAATCACAAACATCACGCCGCCAAAATAGCTGTAAATTTCAGCTAGCATCAATGGTATAGAAAGCCATAACGCATCAAAGTTGATCGAATGGGTGATACGCCATTGCAAATACCAAGCACCAAAAATTAAGTTTATTTCTGCCAGGTAGCGAAATAATAGAGTTCTTTCTTTCAGCTTTGAGCGGCTGTTCCCTGAAAAAGTTGATGAATTGTTAATAAGGGGAATAGAAGTCATTTTGAAACCAGAAATAAAATTATGTAGTTAAAAGAAGGTGCTAGGGGCGCAAAACTTTGCGCCCGATTGCATTTGTATTAACATTGAGTAAGTTTTGGAATCCTAATTTAAGATTTTCGTATCTCCTAAAAGATAGATATAGATACTATTTTTTTTCCAAAAGCAACGATTCTATTGCTCTATAAAGCAGTATTCCCAAGTTCAATTGATTACTAACACCTTAAAGGAATAGACTTAGGTTTGGAAATCCAGCATGATGAAAATTGCCATCAAAAAAACCCGCAGGATGCCTATACTACGGGTAAATACGAACAGGCAGAATGCCTATCCCATGAAATTAAGGGACAATCAACACCGGACAGGGTGATAAATTAATCACTCGACTTGTGACACTATCGGTTGACCCTTCTTCGGTTAGCCCTAAGCCGCGACAACCCATAATAATCAAATTTGCCCCAACTTCATCGGCAACATCACAAATTGTAAACGCGGGTTTACCTTGACGTTCGATGGTTTCGGCTTGGATACCTTGCTGCTCAAATACAGATTTGGCGTTTGCCAGTAATTTAGCAACTGCCTCCTCTGACTGCATGGGGTCGGCGCTGGGTACTTCCTCGGCAGTAGGTTCTTCTACCACCGACAGGAGTATTAAGCGGCTTTTGTAGGTTTGGACGACGTTGATAACTGCGTCTGCGGCTTCCCGCGTTTCGCGGCTTTGGTCGATTGGAAATAAAACTGTTTTAAACATATCATTCACCTCCGCACCCTTGACTCGGTACAATCACAGAATGGATCTAATCACAAAACATAACAAAAAGGTAATCAGGAGGTTTGCGTCGTGTCTAAAAAAACTTTAGCAAATTTATCGGCATCGGACTTAGCTGGAAAGCGGGCTTTTGTGCGGGTAGATTTCAACGTACCCATTGATAACGGTACGATTACAGACGATACCCGGATTCGGGCGGCGCTACCGACTATTCAAGATTTGTCCCAAAAGGGTGCTCGCGTGATTCTCGCTAGCCACTTTGGTCGTCCCAAGGGTGTTAGTGACGATTTGCGTTTGACTCCGGTTGCTAAACGCTTGTCTGAGTTGTTGGGGCAAGAAGTCATCAAGTGCGACGACTGTATCGGTGATGATGTTGCAGCTAAGGTTGGGGCATTGCAAAACGGTCAAGTTTTATTGCTGGAAAATGTCCGCTTCTACAAGGAAGAGGAGAAAAATGACCCCGATTTCGCTCAAAAATTGGCAGCAAACGCTGATTTATATGTCAATGATGCATTTGGGACTGCACACCGCGCCCATGCTTCCACAGAAGGCGTAACCAAGTATCTTAGCCCTTCGGTGGCTGGGTATTTGATTGAGAAGGAATTGCAGTATTTGGAAAATGCGATCGCAAATCCACAACGTCCTTTAGCTGCTATAATCGGCGGTTCTAAAGTTTCCAGCAAAATCGGCGTTATCGAAGCATTACTCGAAAAATGCGACAAACTCATCATCGGCGGTGGGATGATTTTCACATTCTACAAGGCGCGTGGTTTGAATGTCGGTAGTTCGTTGGTGGAAGACGACAAAATCGAGTTAGCACGTACTTTGGAAGCAAAAGCGAAGGAAAAGGGTGTTACTTTCTTGTTACCTACCGATGTGGTTGTTGCAGATAAATTTGCACCCGATGCGAATACGCAAACCGTCAGCATCGAGAATATTCCCGATGGTTGGATGGGTTTGGATATCGGTCCCGATTCGGTAAAGGTATTCCAAGAAGCGCTTGCTGATTGTAAATCGGTGATTTGGAACGGTCCAATGGGTGTATTTGAATTCGATAAATTTGCCGCTGGTACTGAAGCAGTAGCACATACTCTCGCTGAGATTGGCAAAAAAGGCGCTATCACGATTATCGGTGGTGGTGACTCGGTTGCTGCGGTTGAGAAAGTGGGTTTAGCTGACCAAATGAGCCATATTTCGACCGGTGGTGGTGCTAGTTTAGAATTGCTCGAAGGTAAAGTATTACCCGGTATTGCAGCTTTGAATGAAGCGTAATTATTAAGAGAGGAAAGGGGGACAAGGGAGATAAAAATCATCAAAAATGGTTCCTCCCTAAACTCTTACCTCTGTGTCCTCCGTGACTCTGTGGTTAAATAAATAATTTATTATTACCACAGAGACACAGAGAAGCCAGTGCGTTGTAGAGCCAGTTGTGTGCGAGATAAACAGGGACATACGCATTTTCAACATTATGTTTATAAACTATTTTTTCTATGCGAATTAATTAGCGGTTCTGCGACACCAAGCATTGAAACCGATGAAGTCGGTTTTTTTAGCGAAGATATGATACCCGAATTATCTTTGGGACGAGTGTTGCCGCATCAAATTAAAATCTGTTTTGACCATTATCGCAACCATAATTTAGCAACTGATTTTGATTAAATGACACTGCGACGTTAATTTATGTTAATTCCTTCTATTCGCATTTCATTTATATTTCGCTTCCTCTCTACCATTTTGGTGCTATTGAATCTCCATGCTTGCTTTCAAGCCCCGGTTAGTAAGTCGGAATTAACACCGCTATCGCCAGTATTAGTACGTGCCGAAGCCCCTCAACCCTCACAACAAATCAAGTCCGCAAAAACGAGTAATTCGTTTACTTGGCGGAATGTCAATATTCAAGGAATGGGTTATGTAACGGGTTTAGTAATTCATCCCGCTTCGCCGCATGATGTGTATATTCGTACCGACGTTGGTGGACTTTATCGTTTCAACAATAATACTTGGTTGCCGTTAATGGATATGTTCGATACCAATTTTTCTCAAGGTGGTATCGGTGTGGAAAGTATTGCAGTTGATGCGTCGAATCCAAACCGCGTTTATGCAGCAGTTAAACGGAATAATTCGACTTTTAAAGATGGTGATAGCAAGCAAAAATATAAGTATTCCGGTGAAATTATGGTTTCCGATAATAAGGGAATTAACTGGAAAACTACAGGTTTGGGAAAGCATAATGTTTATATTGGTCCTAATCAAGCATACCGTTCCGATACGGGGGAAAGGTTAGCTATTGACCCGAATAAATCGGGATTAATTTACTTTGCTTCCCGACGTAATGGTTTGTGGAAAAAAGATGGTGATGCTGACTGGATACAGGTTACGGGTGTACCCCCAGCTAGCAGTTTGCCGGAATATCAAAAAGATGGCAAGGAAAATCAGGATATACCGGGTTTTACTTTTGTTGCGTTTGATAAATCGACGGGTAGCGTTAATAAACCGACCCAATCTATCTATGTGGGAGTGCATGGAAGTGGGGTTTGGCAAAGTCAAGACGGTGGAAATTCTTGGAATAATATCAATGGTTCAGATAATCCGGTACGCGGTGTAGTTGGGAACGATGGAAAGCTGTATGTCGCATTTGGTACATGGGGCGGCAACGGTAAAAATACGTCGGGAAGCGTTCGCAAATATCAAAATGGTGTTTGGACCCAAATCACTCCGGATGGCGAGGGACGAGTATATTCGGCAGTGACGGTGCAAGAAAATCAACCCGATACAGTCATGGTTGTTGCCGACAAATTTGTTTATAGGTCGATTGATGGTGGTAAAAAATGGGACAAGCAAACTATGTATATGGGTGGCTATGATGCCAATCATCCCAACGATACTGTAAATCGTTCCGCACCCGGATATTATCAAGCTTACGCTTCGACGGGGGCAAGTGCGATCGCAATCGACCCCAGGAATCCCAAGCAAGTTTGGTGGACAAACGGTTGGGGGGTAGCAAGAACCGATGATGTCACCGCAAAAACTCCTAATTACAAATGGTTGATGCATAATTTGGAGGAGTTGGACTCGAACATGGTGCGGGTTCCTCCTAAACCAAAAGCACGGGATGGTGCGGATTTATTGAGTGCGGTACAGGATAAAATTGGATTTCGACACGTTAGCCGCAATAAGGTTCCTTATTCAAGCATCAGTCCGACGAATATACTAATTAATCCCAGTTTCAAATCGGCAAACCCCGATTGGACTATTTACCCCGTCCCATTCCCCCATGTTGCTGGTGCTACGGGGATGGATTATTCCTACAACAATCCCGACCATGCAGCGTTTGTGGGTTTTCACCAATGGCAGGGGTTTTGGGGAATACATGGTGTAACTAGCGATAATGGTAAAAGTTGGAAAGCATTTGAGTCCGTACCGACTGAGGAACTTTGGAAAAGCGATAAATCGGCAAAGGAGAAGGTATTGGCAATTGGGGGACAAATTGCCATGTCACCGACGAATCCCCTGTGGATGGTGTGGACTCCAACTTGGGGAACTTGGACGCATTACACTACCGATGGGGGGAAAAGTTGGAAATTGGCAAGTAATCTTGACCATAATCCACCACCCGAAAAGTTTGATGATAAAAATAACGACCATACTCACTATCAAGCTTTGCCTAAGTCGTGGTCGAATAGTATTAGTCCTTGGTTGAGTTCGTATATTTTGGCTGCTGACAGAAAAGACCCTCAAGGAAAGACTTTTTATTATTTTGATAGTGGTGCTTTTTATTATAGTAATGACGGCGGTGCGAATTGGAGTAAGAGTAAAGCGAGTAATTTTCCTAGCTGGATAATTAGACCTGCGATTGTTCCAAATCCGACCCAGCAGGGTGATGTGTGGATGAGTTTTGCCCGCAATCCCGAAGATGTGAATGGAAATCCGCTATATCATTCGATTGATGGAGGTAAGAGTTTTAATAAAGTTACAACCGTGAAAACTTGCGAGTTTGTAGCTTTCGGGAAAGGTGGGTCCGAGAATCCTTATATTTACATTTTTGGTCGGGTTGGAAACGATAGTAAAGACACGATGTACAAATCTGAAGATATGAGTAAATCGTGGGTTAAAATTAGCGATTCCAATATATCGCAGTTTCCAGGTATTACATATATGGAAGGTGATATGCGAACTTCAAACCTTGTATATGTAGCTTTGACAGGACGGGGAATTATGGTTGGTGAAGGTGCGAAAGTGCAACCGTAAGAGAGTCTATACTGTCGGCGGATGCCAACCTGCCTTAACCCAGTTGCGACGCACAGTTATAGCTAAACTATTATTTAATTTTAGAGCTACAACTGTTGCTCGACCACAAGCTGTTAGACCAATAATTCTGATACCATCTTCAGTCCAAGTAAAATGTTCTTTCCACTTCTGTTGACGGGGATTAAATAGCTACACGTTTACCCCACTCTCAGGGTCTAATTCTTCTGTTTTTGCCCACTTATATTGATTGCACAACTCACAAGACAAACAGAGATTATCTTCGCTATCTTCTCCTCCTTTAGCCAGAGGATAAATATGATCTACCTGAAGCCAACCCATAATATAATCTTGATGGCTTAAGCAATATTCGCATCGATTTCCTGCTCTTTGTCTAACTAAGGCGCGTAAGTTTTCCTTTTGGTTGCTCATGGATGTAAGTTTGGGAGCAAACCTCGTTTTACTGCTTCAGCTAAAGCTTCTGATTTACGCAGTTGTCCAATTTGATAAATTGAAATTAAGGTTAGCAGTTCATAGCGTTCTGTTTGGGTAAGTTCACTGGTTTTTCCTTGCTGTTGCAGTTCGCCAAGTCGTTGATTAGAAAGCGCATCCATTTTAGCATCGGCTATGGCAACTACTTGGGCATCAGAAAGACTGGCTACTACTGGATAAAGATTACTATCTGCTAAAGTTTCTAGCGTCGGTAATAGCATCTCTAAAACATTAATGATAACGGTTGACACATCTCGCTGGGTTGCTTCCCCAAGATGTTTTGCCGATTCGATTAGGTTATCTGGCAAATTGAGTTTAATTTCGATACCCATTAGCCGTTACCTTAGTTATATTTGCTTGCCAGTATAGCTCAACTAAGGGCTGGGAGGAAACTTACCCGATTAACATAGTTTTTGCAGTGTCGGATGCTACGAACTTCGACACTGTACTTCCAAAATTATCAAAAAAATGTGAAGTTAACCTTCTTAATACGAACTAATTCTGATAACTTAAATAACTAGGGGTTAGGGGCTAGGAATTAGAGGCGAGTTGAAATTTAGATAAAAAAATTATTTTATAATTTATTACTCCCGAACAAGCGAGATGCTCATCCTACTGCAATCTATATTTAACAACTCCTAACTCCCAACTCCTAACTCCTAACTCCTAACTCCTAACCCCCACTCCCCACTCCCCACTCCCTTCCCATGTCGCTGATTGTACAAAAATTTGGTGGTTCATCTGTTGGTTCGGTCGAACGCATTCAAGCTGTTGCACAGCGCGTAATTCGTAGCGTCAAAGCTGGAAATTCCATCGTCGTAGTGGTTTCAGCAATGGGAAAAACTACCGATGGACTTGTGAAATTAGCCCACGAAATAGCTAGAACTCCCAACCGTCGGGAAATGGATATGTTGCTTTCCACGGGAGAACAAGTATCAATCGCGCTTTTGAGTATGGCATTGCAGGAACTCGGACAACCCGCAATTTCGATGACGGGGGCGCAGGTGGGAATTGTTACCGAAGCCGAACATACTCGCGCTCGGATTCTACATATCGAAACTGAACGGATGGAACGCCATCTTAATGAAGGTAAAGTCATTGTTGTAGCTGGCTTTCAGGGTATCAGTAATGGCGGCGAATTGGAAATTACCACCTTGGGAAGAGGCGGTTCGGATACTTCGGCGGTGGCCTTGGCAGCGGCGTTACGTGCCGATTTTTGTGAAATTTATACCGACGTGCCAGGGATTCTAACTACAGACCCGCGACTAGTTCCAGAAGCGCAGTTGATGGATGAAATCACCTGCAATGAAATGCTTGAATTGGCAAGTTTGGGGGCAAAAGTGCTGCATCCGCGTGCGGTGGAAATCGCCCGCAATTACGGTATGCCGTTGGTAGTGCGGTCGAGTTGGACTGATACACCCGGTACTTGGGTAACATCAGCGAAGCAACCAGGACGTTCTTTGGTAAATTTGGAAATTGCTTTGCCTGTAGATGCTGTAGAGTTTGATACTAATCAGGCGAAGGTAGCTTTGTTAAGAGTTCCCGATAAGCCGGGGGTTGCAGCACGGTTATTTGGAGAAATTGCCCATCAAAATGTCGATGTCGATTTAATTATTCAGTCGATTCATGAAGGTAATAGTAATGACATTGCTTTTACCGTGATGACACCGATATTAAAAAAAGCCGAAGCTGTAGCTGCGGCGATCGCACCCGTACTTCGCACCCAAAAAAGTAAGTCGGAAGAAGCTGAAGTATTGGTGGAACATAATATAGCCAAAGTCAGTATTGCAGGTGCGGGAATGATAGGTCGTCCGGGTGTTGCCGCAAAAATGTTTGCGACATTAGCTTTATCTGGTGTGAATATTCAGATGATTTCCACCAGCGAAGTCAAAGTTAGCTGTGTAGTGGATGCAAACGATTGCGATCGCGCTGTTGCATCTCTCTGTAATGCCTTTGAAATCACAACCTCCCCCACTCCCC
>CAXTCQ010000109.1:0-25151 GCA_964242965.1 uncultured Calothrix sp.
AGGCTGGAATTTATATAGTCCTTTCAGGTAAAGTCAGACTGCTAGATAGCGCTGAAAACTTAATCGTTACCCTAACGGTTGGAGCATCATTTGGCGAAGTAACTTTGTTTCCAGATGAGAAGTTCATTCCTTACAGCGCTAGAGCTTCTGTTAATTTAAAGCTTTGTTATATCAACGAACAGACGTTGCAATCGATTAGCGAATATCCAAGTATCCGTTCGCGCCTGTATCAGCGAGCCGAACTTTGGGATTTGCTGCTATTGTGTCGCCAAAACTCCCAATTTCCACGTCACGCATCTCAAGTGGAGGGAATGCTTAAAGCCTTATCCTTATTTGAACGACACAATCTAGAAGTTGGCGGAAGTACGCAAATATTTTCAGATTCTCAGTTATGTCTATTATATAGAGGGCAATTGGAGCATTCTCAGGGTAAGACCTTGACTCCTGGCAGTATTTACGCCCATCCTGCATTGAGTGGTTGGCAGGTGACGCGGTCGGCGATCGCTTACATTCTCAAGAATTCAGATTTGCAAACAGCACTCAAACACTGTCAGGAATTAGGGGAGTTTGTTAGGCAAGAACACATAGTCACAACGAAAGAGCGTCCGCTACGATTGGGGAAACCTAGAAATGAGCGCTTGGAATCCACCGGGAAAATTATTCCTTTTCCCCAGCGAGAACAAGCAGCAAAACAAGACCCAAAAAAATCACGCCCTTTCTTTCCCAGTCCGAAGGTGCGAGCAGGGCATTGGTGGGGACGGCTCACGAAACAATATCCCTTCTATGCCCAACAAAGCGCTGCCGACTGTGGCTCTGCTTGCTTGGTGATGATTGGTCGCCATTGGGGCAAACACTTTAGCGTCAACCGTCTGCGAGATATGACCAACGTCGGTCGTAGTGGTGCTTCTTTGAGTGCGATCGCCTCAGCAGCAGAAAACCTAGGTTTTGCTACCCGTCCGGTGAAAGCCACCCTTGATAAATTTGCAGAACAATCCCTACCTGCAATCGCGCATTGGGAAGGCAATCACTTTATCGTCGTCTATGAAATTGCCAAAAAACAAGTAATTGTTGGCGACCCTGCTCTCGGTCAACGTACCCTCACCCGGAAAGCATTTATAGATGGTTGGACTGGCTATGCATTACTTCTACAACCTACATCCTCACTCAAAGATGCCCAAAATCAAGATGTAGGTTTGTGGAAGTTTTTTGAGTTACTCAAACCTCACTATAAGATTCTGCTGGAAATCTTCATCGCTTCAGTACTAATGCAGTTATTTGGACTGGTAACACCAGTCTTTACTCAGTTGTTACTCGACCGAGTGCTGGTGCAAGGCAGCGTAGCTACTCTCAACGCCGTTGGTTTAGGGATGCTCGTTTTTGGTTTCTTCAGTATTGCCATGAACGGAGTACGGACATATCTGCTCAGTCACACTGCCAACCGCGTCAGCATTTCTATGCTCGTTGGGTTTATCAAGCATACCTTCCGCTTGCCCCTTTCCTATTTTGAGTCGCGCTACGTCGGGGATATCGTCTCGCGCATCCAAGAAAACCAGAAAATTCAGAGCTTCCTGACCGGTCAAACTCTGTCAATTGTGCTGGATATGCTGACATTAGTCATCTATCTAAGCCTGATGTTTTGGTATAGCTGGAAAATGGCATTATTTGTACTAGTTACCGTGCCACCATTTTTTATTCTGGCGCTTGCGAGTACAAGTATTTTGCGCCGTATCTCCAGAGAGATTTTTAATGCTGGGGCAAAAGAAAATAGCTATATTATCGAATCTCTGACAGGAATTCGCACTGTCCGCTCATTGGCAATTGAACAGACAGTGCGCTGGCGCTGGGAGGAACTACTCAACAATTTGATTAGAAAAGCCTTTCATGCTCAGGTAATTGGTATTCGCCTCTCAATGCTTAGTGGTGCAATCAATACCTTTACAAGTACAGCATTGATGTGGTTTGGAGCATGGCAAGTGATTCAAGGGGAACTCACCGTTGGACAATTAGTTGCTTTCAATATGTTAGTGGGCAACGTCTTAAGTCCTTTCCAAAGGTTTTCACAACTATGGAATCAATTTCAGGAAATCATTATTTCCACCGAACGCATCAATGATGTTCTAGAAGCCGAACCAGAAGAAGACTTGCACAGTAAACCCCGCAAGTCACTAGGTAGACTTCGCGGTAGCATTCGCTTTAATAATGTTACCTTTCGCTATCACCCGGAAAGTAAGACTAATGTATTGGAAAATCTCAACTTTGAAATTCAACCCGACCAAATGGTAGCGGTGGTAGGGCGCAGTGGTTCTGGAAAAACAACTCTTTCCAAATTAATTTTAGGTTTATACCCTCCGACAGATGGCAAAGTCCTAATTGATGGTCATGATGTCACTAATATATCCTTGCGATCGCTCCGTTCTCAAGTTGGTGTTGTCGATCAAGATACCTTTCTGTTTGGTGGCACTATCCGCGAAAACATCTCCATCGCGCATCCAGAAGCAAATATAGAAGATATTATTCAAGCAGCGAAATTTGCAGGAGCTGATGAATTTATTCAGCAACTACCAATGGGTTACGAATCCCAAATTGGTGAAGGTGGTGGAATGCTGTCTGGCGGACAACGCCAACGGCTAGCTATTGCCCGTGCGTTGCTAGGAAATCCCCGCTTGTTACTTTTTGATGAAGCCACAAGTAATCTGGATTCCGAATCAGAACGTATTATTCAAAACAATTTAAAAACTATTCTCAAAGGGCGCAGCAGTGTAATTATTGCTCATCGCCTTTCCACTGTCCGCAACGCTGACTTGATTCTAGTTTTGGATCGCGGCGTATTAGTCGAAAGCGGTACTCACGACGAATTAATCTCCAAAAAAGGTCATTATTACTATCTAAATCAACAGCAACTATCTCTAGCAGGGTAGGGAGTAGGGAGTAGGGAGTTAAGAGTTAGGAGTTAAGAGTTAGGAGTTAAAAATTATTAATAAATAAATTTCCTCACTTCCCTACTCCCTACTCCCCTACTCCCTACCCCCCCTTTTTCATCTACCGTTTAAAAGAAGAAATACTACTATGCCATATACATCTCCCAATTCCTCATCCGCGCTTGACAAGGATGATGGAGACGAGTATCAAAACTATATAGATAACGATAATTATACTGAGGTTAAGAACACTGGTAGTGAAGGTGATGCCGATTTACATTACGGCACTGAAGAACTGCTAGATGCCTTACCTAGAGTTTGGACGCGGGGTGTATTGTATGTGTTGGTCGCCTTTGCCTTCATTGCCTTACCTTGGGCAAGCATCTCGAAGGTGGATGAGACTGGAAGCGCTAGAGGGCGTATAGAACCGAAAGGCGCAACCCTAAAATTAGATAGTGTTTCTGGAGGGAGTGTCAAAGCTGTCAAAGTAAAAGAGGGTGACACCGTAAGAACAGGGCAGATTCTGCTGGAACTTGAATCTGATATCTTGCAAACGGAAATGCAACAGGCTCAAGAAAAGCGAACTGGACTGCAAGCTCAACAGGCACAACTGGATGTACTCAAAAAACAACTACAGTTGACCTTGGACGTTCAGGAGCAACAAAACCAATCCCAAGCCCTGGAAAAAATGTCCCAAGTCAACCAGGTCAAACAAGACCTGGATGCGAAACAGAGTACTTATAATCTTCAAAAGCTAGAAAAACAATCATTAGTCAATCAGGCACAGCAGCAAATTAGCACTGCTCAGAACGACCAAAAGTCGATTAAAAGTCGTTTGAGTATAGATTCAAAACAAGTCGAGCGCTTTAGCCAACTTGTAGCGGATGGTGCAGTTTCCGCTACCCAAGTTGACCAACTTAGAAAAGAAGAACAAGAAAGCAAGCGGCTGTACCAAAAAGCGCAATCTGACTACAAACAAGCACAATTACGTTTAGCTGAAGAACAAAATCGCTATCAGACAACAATTAATCAGTTGGAGTCTGATATTAAGCAAGCAAAACTCCGACTCCAAGAGGAGCAAAACAGCTATCATAGTTTACTACAAAACGGTAAACTGACAATTCTCAAAAACCAGCAACAACTCAAAGACCTGGATGCCCAAATTGGAGCGCTGAAATCCCAAATTGCCCAAGAATTAAGCCAAATTACATCCTTAAAGCTTCAGATGCGACAACGGATAGTGCGATCGCCCATTGATGGAGTGATTTTTGAACTCCCGGTTACAAAGTCGGGAGCAGTAGTACAACCCGGTCAGCGGATTGCTCAAATTGCCCCCCAAAATACTGGCTTCGTACTCAAAGCGGCGATGCCGATTCAGGATAGCGGCTTTTTGAAAGTGGGAATGCCAGTAAAAGTCAAGTTTGATGCCTATCCCTTCCAGGAGTATGGCATCACGCCAGGGAAAGTTACTTGGATTTCTCCGAATTCTAAAACTAGTCAAACACCCCAAGGAAACATTGAAAACTTTGAGTTAGAAATTACCTTAGACAAGCAATACGTCCAAAATGGCGAGAAACGCATTCAATTAAGTGCCGGTCAGACAGCAAATGCCGAAGTAATTATTCGCCAGCGGCGGGTAATTGACTATGTTTTAGATCCGTTCAAGAAACTGCAAAAAGGCGACTTAAAGACTTAACTCTTACTTCCTTCCCACCGTAAGATTACTTAACCTCTATTTCTTACCTCTGTGTGCCCTGTGTCTAATAAGGTTCGTTTATAAGTAATCATTGAATGGAAAGCGAATAGTTAAGTAGGTAGACGCTAAAAAATGAAGTATGTAACGTAAAATCACCCTACTCCCTAATAGAGGTATTTATTAATGCCCACAGGTATAACGATTACAGATTTAGACATCATTCACAGCATCAAACTTTCCCGCCAAGTCCCTGATGTGGTGAAGGCGATCGCTACTCAAAAAATTATTACTTTATCAGCCCAGGAAGCTGGCATTCAAGTCGAGGAAGCAGAACTACAACTTGAAGGTGATAAACTCCGTTTAGAGCAGAAACTTGTCAAAGCTAAAGACACCTGGAATTGGCTAAAAAAACATCACCTATCTCTAAGCGAGTTTGAAGAGTTAGTTCACAACAATGTTCTTGCCAAGAAGTTAGCGAATCATCTCTTTGCACCTCAGATTCAAAAGTTTTTTTACGAAAACCAATTAGATTATGTCGGTGCAGTCACTTATGAAGTCATCTTGGACGATCGAGACTTGGCTTTAGAACTGTTTTATGCTCTGGAAGAAGGTGAAATCAGTTTTCCAGAAATCGCTCGTTTATATATTCAAGAGCCTGAACTCCGGCGTGCTTATGGATATCAGGGAATCCGACACCGGAAAGATTTTCGCCCAGAGATTGCGGCGGCTGTATTTCTTGCTTCTGCTCCGGAAATTCTCAAGCCGATTTCGACTCCCAAAGGAGTGTATTTAATTTGGGTTGAAGAAATTATTCAACCTCAGTTAGATGAGCAGTTACGCGAAAAAATAATTTCCGAATTATTCTCTCTTTGGTTAAAACAACAAATCGAGTGTTTGGAAATAGTTACTCAGCTAAATTCAGATGAAAATTTGCAACCACTAAAACAGGCTTAATTCTGTTATTAACCAGTAGTTAAAAAATCATTAAACTGAAATACTTGTATTGTCGATTATCTGCCTAACTCAAGGTAAGCAGAAGTACATTTTTGCAAAAATATACTTTCTGAAAACATCACATATCTATCGGAAAGAAACAAGAAATTTTTGTATTGATTATTTAAAAGCCCCTGTTGATTAAGCTTTTTAGCTTTTATGCGTCAGTACAAAATAATTAATAAATTACGTCTAGGCAGTAGAAACATTAGATTAATGCCTAGATTCTTCGTGTTCTTTTTTTATTTTTTAATGTTAATTAAAAATAGAATAAAAACATCTAAACTTTTTAAATTGATACAAAAAAAAACTCAAAAATTGTTGACTTTAAAAATAAACAAGCTATAGTAAAAGTGTGAGAGACAAAAACAAGCTTCTCACAAATAAATTCCCAAAAGACATTTAATTCCCAGGAGAAACCCAATGATTATTTCTGACTTGAACTACTTGGAAAATACCTCTGAAGAAATCTTCGGTGGTCGTGGCATCAACATCAACAGCAACTTTACCCTCAACAAAAACGTTGTTGCTAATGTAAACATCAACGAAAACTTCAACAAGAACTTTAACGCTAACACCGCTGGTATCAACGGAAACGTAGCTGAAGTACTTGGTACTGCTGATGCTCAAGGTAACAACACCTTCACCAGCATCATCTTTGGTACACAAACCGAAGAAAACAGCTCTGAGTCTTTCGTTAATGCTTCTTCCGCTACTCGCTAATAAATACGAGTCCAATTTTTGTAACCTCTAAATAAAGTTTTTTTTAGAGGTTACAAGTAACATTATTCAGTTTGACTAGACTAATTAATTCCCAGGAGAAACCCAATGATTATTTCTGACTTAAACTACTTGGAAAATACCTCTGAAGAAATCTTCGGTGGTCGCGGCATTAACATCAACAGCACCTTTACCCTCAACAAAAACGTTGCTGCTAATGTAAACATCAACGAAAACTTCAACAAGAACTTTAACGCTAACACCGCTGGTATCAACGGAAACGTAGCTGAAGTACTTGGTACTGCTGATGCTCAAGGTAACAACACCTTCACCAGCATCATCTTTGGTACACAAACCGAAGAAAACAGCTCTGAATCTTTCGTTAATGCTTCTTCTGCTACTCGCTAATTTTAGTCCAATGCATGTAACCTCTTAATAAAGATTACTTTTTAGGAGGTTACATAGTTCTTCAGTTCGACCATGACGAACTGGGAACTTGAATACTAATTTCTTGGCTGATGAAAATAGCTGAAAGCTTTTTAAAAGCTTTCAGCTAACAACATTTTGCTAAAAGGCAGCTTATGAGCAGATTACAAATTAGTAACTTCATAAATAAGTGGGTCAGTTGGGCGTGTAAATAATGTGAATTACGTCACGTCTTCTGTTTTTGTGCGTAATTCTGCTTAATTACTTCTTTGAGTTTACTAACTAAATTATGATGCAATTACATCAAAGTAATTGCACTTTTGTTCACGAATATCAGAGGTTACGTAATCATGCCGAGCTATCAAGTTAGGATTAAAAGGATAGTATCATCTGATGGCAAGGTTATTGCCGAAGCAAGGAGCATAGCTACAGCATCTGGCAATGGTGAAAGTGAAATTAATCAAAGTGTTTCAGTAAACATTTCTTCCAGCAGTAGTTCTAGTTGTTCTGTAAAATCTAGCTCTAGCAGGTCTTGACAATTTAGTTTTAGTTCTGTAGGCAGTGCTAAATAGATGGAATAAAACAGAATACAAAAGTCAGGAGTCATAATTATAATAGTGTGTTTCTATACCGCAACCTAACTGTAAATTGCCCTTTTTAGGTACTTGGTTTAAACCCTACATTCATCCCTACGCCGCACATGTGGAGCCTAGAACGTTCAGGTGTCCACTTGTCTGTAGGCGCAACCATGCCAAAGAGCGCTTTTTAGCTCCTGACTCCTGACTCCTGCATTCTTCAATGAGATTTAAAACTTTAGGAGATGAACAGTATGGCGAGCTTAGATGAAATCTTAGCAAGAGTAAACCAAAGAACAGCCGAAATACAAGCTAAAGTTGCAGATATTAGAGGCACTCAATTTGGAACAGAAGTAAGAGATCGGCAGATTGGAAGCTCCGACAATGACGTAATATTAGGACTCGGTGGCGATGACCTGATTTCAGGTAGCTTCGGCGATGATTTCCTTGATGGAGGCGATGGAAAAGACTTTATAACAGGGGACTTTGGCAATGACTATCTGCTAGGGGGCAATGGCAATGACCGGGTGTTTGGGGGTGCCGACAACGATCTGGTCTTTGGGGGTGACGGCAATGATTTAATGGATGGAAGCATTGGTAGTGATGTACTGTTTGGGGATGCTGGTGATGATAATATTACTGGAGGTGCCAACGGAGATCCAAATGCTCCTGAAGAGTTTTTTATAGATTTCGTCGTTGGAGGTAGCGGTAGGGATACCCTAAATGGATTCGGCGGTGGTAACGGAAACCTTGAGAGAGATACTTTTGTTGGTGGCGGTGCGGTTGACGCGGACGGCTTCATCACAGATATTTCTGGCGATGGCGTTAGAGACACCTTTGTGCTTGGAAATGATAAAGTACCTTTTTACACCGCAGCCGGCAACGAGGACTATGCTTTGATTTTGGGCTTCGAGAATGGTATAGATCAACTCCAGTTAAGCCCAACTGTGGGTTATTCATTTGGAACTGGGTCTGCTGTCAGTGACCTTGATACGTTCATTTTCGCTAACCTTTCTAATGGCAGTTCTGACTTGGTTGCTATTGTGGCAGGAGTCGATATTACCAGCATTTAACAAGAATTTTACTAGGGTGTGGTATTCATACTTCACGCACCCGATCGAACTAAAAATTTTTCATTTTATTTCATCCAAGACCGTATAACAAAATAAAGAGACGATTCATGGCATCAGGAACTCTATTTTTACAACCAACTAATACAACTTCTAATCCCAATCCTAATTTTGCTAAGTCCACAGGGCTTGCTGTTTTCTCCAATTATAGTCAAGCTTCTGGATCTTTGACTGCCGCTCAAGCAGATACATTAGTCAAAGGTGGTACAGCTGTTGCTATTGCTAAAGCCGCAGCCATTTTTAACAATGAGCCAACTTTCTCTGCACTCTTCACTGACAGTACTGGCATCGGTTTAGATGGCCCGTTTGAGGGAAGTGCCGATAGTAACGCTAAAGTGGTTGCTAATTTTGCAGTTGGTGCTAATCAAAACTTCTCTTTCGATTTTTCAGCTTCTCTAGCACTGACAGCTAAAGAGATTGAAAACCCCAATACTGAATATAACGAAGCTAAGTCGAAAACCGCTTTCATGGTGTTAGACACCAGCGATATCAATCAACCTAAGGTTTTAGATTATTTTGGCATCCGGGGTAAGTTAATCTCCTCTAAGCAAATCGGCGAACTGAAGTTGGGTGGTAGTAAAAACGTTAACATTCTCAGTCAGGATCGAACTACTGATGTTGATGGGAATAATGGTCAGGATTCTGTTACGGGCAAGTCTATTGGAACTTATCAGCGCACCTTTAAGGAGGATACTAACATCACTGTAGTGGAAGTTAATGCCAGTGCCATTAGCTTTTTGGGGGATACTTTAATCGGTAATTTGGGAACAGATGTCATTTATGGCACGATTGACAAGGATAAACTAATCGGCAGCGACGGTGCTAACAAAATGTATGGTAGCTTAGGAAACGATCGCCTGGATGGAAACAATGGTAATGATATCCTCGAAGGAGGTTCAGGCAACGATCGGCTGAATGGAGGTCAGGGTGATGATAAACTCTACGGTAGTTCGGGCGATGATGTTTTCATTGGTGGTCGTAGTAGTGATGTCTTGGTTGGTGGTGACGGCTATGACCAATTTGTTTTCAAACGTGGCGATCGCACCAATAGTGAGTTGGATATTATTCAAGACTTCCAAATTGGCACCGATAAGATTGTATTCCAAAACTGGGGTAATCCTAATCCCGATCGATGGTTTGAGGAGATGTTTTCTCTAGGTAATATAAGCGATACCAAGGATGGTGTTCTCTTCAAATTTGATGGTGGACGCAATGAGGGGACATTACTGGTTGCAGGTGTAAATTCCAATCTGATTAATCAATCAATAGTGTTCGGTGAGGTCTAATTGCCCTTTAAACTAGGTGCAGTTTGTGGTTAGGCTAGATTTTTTGAGAGGTTTTCCTCGCCTAAGTGTAAAACATACCATATTGTGACAACGTTTGAGAAAGGACTGCTCGCACCTTTCATCCCTGGATTAAAAACCGGGGATGGATGTTTCTTATAAGAAAATGCTAAAGCTATAAGCCTTACAACTTTATATCAACTTAAATATAGCTATGAATACCGAAAATATTTTAGATAATAACGTTAAATCTCTCATACTTATGGCGGTGGAAAAGCATCAGTCAGGTCAATGGGATGAAGCTGAATTATTATATAAACAGATATTACAACTTAAACCCGACTTAGAAAACCAATATTACCCGATAGTAAGTAACAATTTAGGAAGTATATTCGAGCAACAGCGTAAGTTAGACGCAGCCGTAGAATCCTACCAACAAGCTTTAAAGCTTAAACCTGACTATGCTGAGGCTCATTACAATTTAGGAAATGTCCGCAAAAAACAGGGCTTCTTAGAAGCAGCTGTAGAATCATACCAGCGAGCATTGGAACTTCAACCTAACTATGCCCAAGCTCATAACAATTTGGGAAATGTCTTCCAAGAACAAGGCTTTTTAGACGTAGCTTTAAAATCATACCAGCAAGCATTAAACATTAAACCGGATTATGCTCAAGCTTATGATAATTTAGGCAATGTTTTACTACAAAAGGGCAAATTAGAAGAAGCTGTAGAATCTTTCCAACAAGCATTAAATATTAAACCTGAGTTGCCCTCCGCTCATCACAACTTAGGAAATGCACTCAAGCTACAGGGTAAACTAGAGGCAGCGGTAAATTCCTACGAGCAAGCCATAAGCCTCAACCCTAATTTTGCCGAAGTTTATCAAAATCTAGGAAATACACTCTACGAACAGGGCAACCTAGAGGCAGCAATCGAATCATACCATCAAGCTTTAAAGCTTAAACCTGACTTTGCTCCAGCAATATTTGGAATTGTTATCGGTCAATTGCCAATTATCTATTCAAGTTTAGCAGAAATAAATCTGAAGCGAAATAATTATCAACATCACCTTCTTTCTCTAGCTCAAAGCTATAAACAAGCCAGATATAAAGAGCAATTGGCGGCAGCTGTAGGTTCACTACAACCTTTTTATCTCGCTTATCAAGGATTAAATGACCGCGATTTGCAGCAAATATACGCGAAACTGATTGTTGAGTCGATGTCGAGTCGCTATCCCCAGTGGAGCCAAGCTATTGCGCCACCAGAACTGCAAGCAAACGAAAAAATTCGCATCGGTTTTGTTTCCCGATTTTTTTTCAATCATTCTAATTGGAAAATCCCAATTCAGGGTTGGGTAGAAAACCTGGATAGGAATGAGTTTGAATTATTTGCGTATTACACTGGCATCAAACGTGATTCAGAGACTGTTAAAGCCGCGAAAGTGTTTGACAAATTTACTCAGGGACCATTAAGAATTGAACAATGGTGTGAATTAATTCAAAAACATAAGTTACACATTCTGATTTTCCCCGAATTCGGGATGGACCCAATGACAGTTAAGTTGGGTTGCTTAAGATTGGCTCCCATTCAAATGACATCTTGGGGACACCCAAATACTAGTGGGCTACCAACGATTAACTATTACTTAAGTAGTGACTTAATGGAACCGGAAAATGCTCAAGAATATTATACAGAAAAGTTAGTCAGATTACCTAATTTATCGATTTATTATACGCCTTTAAATATTAAAAAGCAAGCAATCAGTAAAGAAGAAATAGGCATTGCAAATAATGAAATTATGTTTTGGTGTTGCCAAGCATTATTCAAGTATTTACCTCAACATGATGATGTATTTCCGCGAATTGCTTCATATTTAAACAGTTGCAAGTTTGTATTTATTAAATATGACAAAGGCGAATATGTGACTAATGTCTTTGAGCAGCGTTTAAGTCGTTCTTTTCAGGAATTCGGGCTAAATTATCAAGACCACTGTGTATTTTTACCTCACATGAATAGCAGCAGGTTTGCTGGAATAGCAGCTAGAGCCGATGTCTTCTTGGATAGCATCGGTTGGTCGGGATGCAATTCGACCTTGGAAGCTCTAGCCCATAATATTCCGGTCGTTACCTTACCAGGAGATTTGATGCGAGGACGGCATACTATGGCTATGCTGAAAATGATGGGTATAGAAGAGACGATAGCTGCAACGAAAGATGAGTACGTGCAGATGGCAGTTAGTCTGGGGCAAGATACTCAATATCGACAATGGATTTCCCAGCAAATTGCTGAGAATAAATATAAGTTATATGGCGACTTAAAACCAGTTAAAGCGCTCTCAGATTTTTTTAGGAGTGTAGTTGGAACAAGAAGCAATCAATCGAATAGAGACAATATTATAAAATCAGATGTTCAATCTCTCATTGACACAGCCATTGAGAAACATCAGTTAGGTAAATTGTCTGAAGCTGAATCTCTCTACAAACAGGTATTACAAATTCAGCCTAATCACCTTTTCGCTCAAGTCTCTTATTCTGAACTATTGCAAGCGCAAAGTAAATTAGACGAGGCAATTGTTGCTTACCAAAAAGTTTTAAATTTAAAGCCAAATCCAATAGTAGCTGCAGGAACGCTCAACAACTTAGGAAATATCTTCAAGGAACAGAGCCAATTAGAAAGAGCGCTAGAGTCTTACCAGCAAGCCTTACAACTCGACACCAAGCAGCCTTCATTTTATCACAATTTGGGAACGACACTCTGCGAGCAGGGTCAATTAAAAGCAGGAATAGACGCTTTCGAGCAAGCCCTAAACATTCAACCTAACTTCGCTCCATCAATATTTGGTAGTTGTATGAGTCAACTTGCGATTATTTATTCCAGTGTTGACGAAATTCAGTTAAGGCGGAATAATTACGAGCAACGTCTGCAAGATTTAGCCAACCACTATCAAGTAGCTACTCCCGAAGAAAGAAAAGAGGCAGCTAAAGCTATCGGATTAGTGCAGCCTTTTTATCTCGCTTACCAAGGCTTAAATGACCGTCCTTTACAGCTCCTTTATGGGCAAATAATTGCTCAACTGATGTCGAGTCGCTATCCCCAGTGGAGCCAGCCCATTGCAATACCGCAGTTAGCAGCGAATGAAAAAATTCGCATCGGTTTTGTTTCCAAATTTTTTTACAATCATTCTAATTGGAAAATACCAATTCAGGGTTGGGTAGAAAACCTGGATAGGAGTGAGTTTGAATTATTTGCATATCACACTGACTCAAAACGAGACCGAGAGACGAAAAAAGCCGCGCAATTGTTTGATCGGTTTACTCAAAAATCGTTACAGCTTGAACAATGGTGTGAGTTAATTCAAAAAGATAACTTACACATTCTGATTTTTCCCGAATTCGGGATGGACTCGATGACATTACAGTTGGGTTGCTTAAGACTGGCTCCTATTCAAATCTCCTCTTGGGGACACCCTAATACTAGTGGGCTACCAACGATTGACTACTATTTAAGTAGCGATTTGATGGAACCGGAAAATGCACAGGAGCATTACACCGAGCAACTAGTTAGATTGCCCAATTTATCGATTCATTACACGCCGTTGGCAATTCCACCGCAAGCGATATGCCTCCGGCACGCTACCGCGATCGCCAAAAAAGAAATTGGCCTCGACGATGATGAAATTATGTTTTGGTGCTGCCAATCTTTATACAAGTACTTACCGCAGCATGATGATGTATTTCCTCGAATTGCGTCTCTTGTGCGATGCAAGTTTGTCTTTCTTGAAGCTCCCCAAGGCAAATATATTACTGAAGTCTTTTGCCAACGGTTAAATTATGCTTTCGAGGCATTCGGACTCAATTATCAAGACTATTGCATCTTTTTGCCTCGTATGGATACTAGTAAATTTGCAAGCACTACAGCGATCGCAGATGTATTCTTGGATAGCATTGGTTGGTCTGGGTGCAATTCGACCCTGGAATCAATTGCCCATAACATTCCGGTCGTCACATTGCCAGGAGACTTGATGCGGGGACGGCATACCCTGGCTATACTCAAAATGATGGGTATAGAAGAAACCATTGCTGCAACTAAAGAAGATTATGTAAAAATTGCAGTGCGTCTGGGGCAAGATGCTACATATCGTCAACACATATCAAAGCTTGTTGCGTCTAATAAGCATAAATTATACGGCGACTTAAAACCAGTTAGAGCGTTGGAGGACTTTTTCTTCAAGGCAGTCAACAAACCCAGGAGATTTGCAAAAGAAGAAGTAGCGGACATCCTTCAACATGCAGTTCAATTTCAACGAGCGAATCGCCTAGCTGAGGCTGAACAGCTATATCATCAAGCTTTAGAAAAACATCCCGACCACCCAGAAGCTTTATACGGTTTAGGTATGCTGGCGCAACAGTTGGGGCAACCTCAAGCTGCTGAACAGTGGCTGAGTGCTGCTGCACAAGTTCAGCCTGATGTCAAGAGATGGTTCAGTTTAGGTAATTTGCATTTTGCTCAAGGTCAGCTTTGGGAAGCAGCTAGAGCTTACCGTCAAGCTCTAGCCCTACGACCCGACGCACTACCAATTTACAATAACTTAGGCTATGTTCTGCAACAACAAGGACTATTTGACGAAGCAATTAATTATTATCAAAAAGCCCTAGAGTTAAAGCCAGATTTTATAGAAGCAGAGGCAAATTTGGGCAATGCGCTACACGCCCAAGGCAAGCTCTCAAGCGAGCAACAACTCCACCATGCACAATTAAATCGCAAATTGGGCTTGCAAAGTCAAAAAGCAGGCGATTTCAAGACTGCTATTGCTTATTACAAGCAAGCTCTAGCCCTGCAACCCGATTTGGTAGAAGCTCATTATAACTTGGGGGTAGCGCTGCAAGAACAAGGGGAGTTAGAAGCGATCGCTTGCTATCAACGTGTATTAGAACTCAATCCCAACTATGCCGAAGTCTACTTTAACTTAGCCCAGTATCAACAGCAAAACGACTTAGAAAAGGCGATTTCTAATTATCGGCGAGGGTTAGAGCTAATTAATCCCTGCTATGCCAAAGCATTATCTGACCGAGGTTCTGAAATTCCCCAGGAATTGACAGTCACACCGCCGATTCCCCAAACAGAAGTAAAAATCCGCAACCATCTATTTCCTGCTATTCCTGGAATCCAGGAGGAACAAGGGAAACGGCCTTTCTGGAGTGTAGTTATCCCCGTTTACGCAACAGAGAATCGCAGGCAGTATCTTCTCCAATGTCTCGCCAGTGTTTTGATGCAATGGCGCGGACATTCGCAGATGGAAATTCTATTAATTGACGATGCTAGCGTACCACCTCTGTACAATCTGGTAAATGCAATTGGAGGTGGAATAATCCGCTATTACCGCAATCCACAGAATATGGGTGCTTATCGAAACTTTAATATCGGTGTTGCTTTAAGTCGAGGGCAATGGATTCACCTTCTTCATGACGATGATTATGTTTTGCCCGGATTTTATGACCGACTGAAGCAAAGTTTAGAAGGTTGCCCGGAGTCGATTGGCGCAGCATTTACAGGTTATGAAAACATCAACGAGACAGGAAAGGTAGTTTTTACCCAACAAGTATATGGAAAACATCGGGGTATCGCTCCTGATTTTCTGCAACAAATTGGCGTAGCTAATCCATTAAATATGCCCGCAGTCGTTATTTCTAGAAAAGCCCACGAACATCTGGGGGGATATCTTCCTGAGTTGAATTATACCGGGGACTGGGAATTCTATAAACGTATTGCAGCTTTCTACGATTGGTGGTGCGAGCCGGAAATCTTGGCTCGTTACCGTCAGCATACTGACAATATCACAACTGAATCGATATTATCTGGTTCTAAGGGAACATGCCTGCGACGGGCAATTGAGGTTTCCGAGGATTATATTCCACAAGAAATCACAGCCAAGTCTCGCAGCCATCACTTTAACTATTGCTTAAAGGAAACTGCTATTCCTTTGCAGTTTGGCAAGGTTGATGGTGCGCTTCGCATGGTTCGTGAGGCTCTTATAATCGATCGCTCAACTGAAGCGGTGGAGAAGTTATTTGCCTGGTTAAAGCAGGATGAAGCGGCTTTGTTGCGAGATGAGATTGCCTCAAAGTTTATCAGAACTTACGCGCAAATCACGAATTAATATACTGATATTGATATGAAAACCATTACTAAAACGCTCGAAGTTGCTGCCCAACAGCATCAAGCCAATCGCCTAGAACAGGCTGAAGACCCCGAAACTTTATATAGGTTAGGCTTACAGGCACAGCAGAATGGTCAGCACCAGGATGCTGAAAAGTTTTTTAGTGCAGTCCTCCAGGTGCAGCCCTCAGTTAAGGTTTGGTTTAGTTTAGGCAATTTGCGTTTCACTCAAGGTCGCTTCGCAGCAGCAGAAGTAGCTTATCGTCAAGCCTTAGCTCTACAGCCAAATCTGGTAACGATACACAATAATCTTGGCTACACTCTGCAACAACAAGGGCTTTTTGACGAAGCGATCGCCTGTTATCAAAAAGCCTTAGAAATTCAGCCCAACTGCGTGGAAGCGGAGGTTAATTTAGGCAATGCGCTTCAGAAGCAAGGTAAACTCTCTGCATGGCAACAAGCTCACTATTGTACCTTGAACGAGCAGTTAGGTACTGCAAGACTTGAAGTCCAAGATGTGACAACAGCTATTACTTACTTCCGACAAGCAATTATTTTACAACCCGACTCAGTAAAAGCTCATTATAATTTGGGAGCGGCTCTATCCAAGACAGACCATTTGGAAGAAGCGATCGCTTGCTTTGAAAAGGTGCTAGAACTTAATCCCAATTATGGAGAAGCTTACCTCAGCTTAGGTAAAATTTATCAAACACAAAAACAGTTACAAACAGCAGCAGCAGCTTACCGGCAAGGGTTAAGCCTCATCAATCCTTACTATGCTGCTTCTGTAGAAGCTTACCAAGAGCCTGATGTTGTGGCAGTGCCAGTTACACCACCAATTCCCCAAGGGGAAGTAGTAGTGGGAGGGTACAGTTTTCCAGCCATTCCCACCATAATCAACGAACAAGGTAAGCGTCCTTTTTGGACTGTGATTATGCCAGTATATAAACGTACTGACTATATTCTCGATTGTCTCGCTGGCGTACTAGCGCAATGGCAGGGAGAAGACGAGATGGAAATACTGGTCTTAGATAATGCTAGTACACCGCCACTTTTCGACTTGGTTAATTCAATAGGCAAAGGAATAATTCGCTACTACCGTCAACCGGAAAATCTCGGAGTTGTAGGAAATGTGAATGCAGGTCTTGCCTTAAGTAGAGGTGAGTGGGTTCATATTCTTCACGATGATGACTGCATCTTTCCTTATTTTTATTCCCAACTTAAGCAGAGCCTTGAAAACTGCCCCCAGTCGATCGGCAGCGCTTTTACTGGTTTTAAGTATATCGATGAAAAAGGGGAAAAAGTTGGGACTGGGGATATAGTTTCGGTTTATGGAGACAGCAGAGGTATCGCTCACGATTGGCTACAGAAAATTGGTGTTTGTGGTCTAATAGCCGTACCAGCAGTAGTAGTTAAACGCACAACTCACGAACATTTAGGGGGGTATTGCCCGGAAATACAAGGAATTGACGAATGGGAAATGTATAAGCGTATCGCCGTTTTTTATGATTGTTGGTACGAGCCAGGAATCTTAGCTGGTTTCCGCGTACATTTACACAGAGAAACATCTAATAATTGGCTTTATGGTAGTCTGCCTAAAGCTGTTCGTCGTGCCATCGAAATTACCTCCAGTTATCTTCCTGCCGAATATAGTGTAGAAATTACGGCAAAATCCCGCAGGCACAACTTTAATTACTGTATGAAACACGCCACAATTCCCCTCATGACTGGTAATCTGGCTGCTACATTTTGTATTATCCAAGAAGCGCTTAAAATTGACCATTCCTCGGAAGCAGTCGCTAAATTATTTGAATGGTTAAACCAAAATGAAGCAGCACCCGTGCGAGAAGAAATCGTTTCTAATATCATATTTGGTTAATCCTTGTATTAAAATACAACCCCATCCCCGCTACGCAGTCCGGGGTAGGGGATGGGTGTCACTCGTTTTGAGAAACATAAGTAATTATCCGCAATATTGATTAAATCTATGTCGCTTTGATATAGCCATGAATACCAAAAATATTTCACAATCTGAAGTTAAATCTCTCATCCAAACTGCAATACAGAAGCAGGAGTCAGGTCAATTGGATGAGATGGAAACAATATATAGACGGATATTAGAAACTCAGCCCGACCATTTGGGGCAACAATCCTTGGGAAAGTTATATTACCAGGTTATGCTTAGTCTTGGAGATGTCCTTCATAAACAAGGCAAGCTAAAGGAAGCAATTAAGCTCTATCAAAAAATTTTAGAGCTAGTTCCTAACTTTGCCGAGGCTTATAACAACTTGGGAAATGTTTTCCTAGATCAAGGTCAATTAGAAGCAGCCATCGAATGCTATGAAAAAGCTTTAAGCATTAAACCTGATTATGCTCATGTTCATAATAACTTAGGCAACGCCCTTAAAAGACATGACTTAAAGGCAGCTATACAGTCTTACCGAAAAGCTATAAGCATTAAACCTGACTTTGCTAATGCTTATTACAATTTAGGAACAGCAATCCAGGATCGGGGTCAGTTGGAAGAAGCTTTAGCCTGCTACCAGCAAGCGTTAAACATCGAACCAGGCTTGGCTACAGCCAGATTTGGCATTTGCATGAGTCAATTGCCGATTATCTATTCGAGTGTTGACGAAATCCAGTTTAGGCGAAATCAGTATCAACAGCATCTGCAAGAGTTTGCCCATCACTATCAATTTGCACCAGCTAAAGAGCAAACAGAGGCGGCGAAGGTGGTAGGTTATTTGCAGCCTTTTTATCTAGCATATCAAGGCTTTAACGACCGAGATTTGCAGCGAATTTACGGGGAAACGCTCGCTCAGATTATGGCGAACCATTATCCCCAGTGGAGTCAGTTAATTGAGCTTCCCAAGTTAGCAGTCAACGACAAAGTTCGTGTTGGTATTCTAACCGGATTTTTTCGAGATCATTCCTGTTGGAAATTAATTAAAGGTTGGGTAGAAAACCTGGATAGAAGTGAGTTTGAGCTATTTGGATATCACACATCTCCAATACAAGATCGGGAAACGAAAAGAGCCGCGAAAGCGTTTGACAAATTTACGCAGGGTCCTCTGGTACTCGAACAATGGGCTGAGGTAATTGCACAAGACAAGTTACATGTCCTAATTTTTCCCGAATTTGGGATGGAGACAATGACTGTTTGCCTGGGTTGCTTAAGATTAGCTCCCATCCAAATAGCATCTTGGATTCACCCGGAAACAAGTGGGCTGCCGACAATTGACTATTTTTTGAGCAGCGATTTAATGGAACCTGAGAATGCAGTTATGCATTATACCGAACAGTTAGTTAGATTGCCCAATTTATCCGTCTATTACACGCCTTTAGAAATTCAACCGCAAGCAATTAGTAAAAGGGATATCGGCGTTGCAGATGATGAAATCATGTTTTGGTGCTGTCAATCCTTGTATAAGTATTTACCGCAACACGATGATGTCTTTCCGCAAATTGCTAAGGTATTAGAAAGGTGCAAGTTTGTCTTCATTAAACATGGTACTAGTGAATCAGTGACAGAAGTCTTTTGCGATCGCTTAAGGCTTGCTTTTGAAGACTATGGGCTGAATTATCAAAACTACTGTATATTCTTGTCTCCTATGGATAATGAGAGGTTTGCCGGAACGGCAGCCATTGCTGATGTCTTCCTCGATAGCATCGGTTGGTCTGGGGGCAACACAACCCTCGAAGCCATCGCCCATAATATACCAGTCCTCACCTTGCCAGGAGATTTAATGCGGGGGCGGCATAGCATGGCTATGCTCAAAATGATGGGCATCGAAGAGACGATTGCTAGTAGTAAAGAAGACTATGTACAGATTGCAGTTCGTCTCGGTCAAGATACTCAGTATCGCCAATATATCTCCAAGCTTGTCGCCGAAAACAAGGAGAAGTTATATAGCGACTTAAAACCAGTCAGAGCCTTGGAAGATTTTCTCTTAAAAGTTCTTAACAAACCTCGGCGATTTGAGACAAAAGAAGTGGCTGAAGTTTTGCAACTCGCAGTTCAACATCAGCGCACTCATCGCTTTGCCGAGGCTGAACAGTTCTATCGTCAAGTATTGGAAAAACACCCAGACCATCCCGAAGCTTTATACGGGTTGGGCATATTATCTATTGAAATGGGGCAACCCCAAGTTGCTGAACAGTGCTTGAGTGCTGCTTCACAAGTTCAACCCGACTCAGTTAAAATCTGGTTTAGCTTGGGCAATGTGCGTTTCTCTCAAGGTCAGTGGTTCCAAGCCCAGGAGGCTTACCAGAAAGCGATCGCTCTACGACCGGATGCAGCATCGATTTACAATAACCTTGGCTACACTTTGCAACAACAAGGGTTTTTTGACGAAGCGATCGCTAACTATCAAAAAGCGCTCTTAATTCAACCCAACTGCGCCGAAGCCGATGTCAATTGGGGCAATGCGCTTCAAGCCCAAGGGAAGCTTCCCCCAGACAAACAAGTTTACTACGCAAAATTGAATCATAAATTGGGTGTAGCCCAGAAAAACGCAGGTGACATGAAGATGGCTATAGACTATTATCGCTCCAGCCTCGCCATCAAACCCGATTTTGTAGACGCTCACTACAACCTGGGTGAGGCGCTGCAACAACAAGGTGAGTTGTCAGGAGCGGTTGCTTCCTATCAAAAAGCTTTGGAGTTCAATCCCCAACATCGGGAGGCACGCATGAATTTAGAACAAATTAAGGATATTTAACATGACAACTATGTCTCAAACTCTCGAAGCTCATAAGTTACCCTCGAAGTAACCGTTTAGAGCTAGCGATCGCAGGTTTATCGAAAGGTTCTAGAAACGCAGCCCAAGCAAGTAGAAGCATTATACGGACTGCGTAGCGGGTATTTCACTTAATAGTCGGTGTCATTAATCATGACAGACCAACCTATTTATAACAAGCAAATTTCTACAAACAAGTCAGCCACTCCTAGAAAAAACCTTCAGAGAAAAGCCATGATAATTTCCGATCTCAGTTATTTGTACTTGATACCTGAAACATCTGCCATGAATTTAAATGGTGGTGATGCTGTAGCAACTTCTACAGCTTTAGCAATTGCCTCTGGATCTTCAACTGCTACTAAAATTGATTTCAAAAATTTAGCAATCAGCGGGGCTAATTTTTCCCTTGCTGCTAGTTCTGTTCGTACTAGTTCAAAGTCAACTGGGGGTAGCACTTTTTCTTTTGCTTCTTCTTCTGCTTCTGCTTCTCAACCTAGTTAATCCATAGCATAGTTACCGCGCTCCGACGCTCATTCTCTACGTCTAAAAACACGTAAAATTGTTTTCTGAGAGAACAAAATTTAGTATTTGTAGCAGGAGTGATTCTTGAAATCCATAACGCACCGAACCTATCGATGGTGCGTTATGAAGAACGCGCTTCGCATACGTATATTTCAACAATTAAATAGGACGGCTATATTAGTATTCGGACATATATATATAACTTATCAAATTCCGATTTAATAATACTGTATTTTCATTACTAATAATATTATAAATGTCATTTTTATTCGTTGAAATTATATTAGATATGTTTATCGATAAACCTACAAATAAAGTTTATTTTTCTCTCAAAAAAGGTATAGTATGAATAGCAAATAAAAACTAAGTTGTTCTTGCCGCATCAGTAATTACTGCTACTATCTAAATTCAAACCTAAACAACTCTTGAATCGAGTACCAGTTAATCTGTGGTAACTAGGGCATACGCAAGAATTAGAAACAATACTGCTCGATCTTTTTTGAATTTTTACCGCTGTTCTATGAGGTGTATCATGAGTAGATTGAAGATATCAGATTTGAGTTTTTGTGAAGTATTAGCAGAGGAAAGTATTGAGGTTAAAGGTGGATTAGGTACTGCGGAAGAAATTGAAAAGCAGATATCCTCCTTATTAGATAAATTTTTTCCTGCCGATATAGATTCTTCTTTCGCAAAAGTAGAATCATTCTTTCCAGAAGATTCTGTTGAGAAATTTGAGGATAAAACTACTGGTGTATCCGCGTATAAATTTTCCAGTAAAGATGGTAGAACAAAGGCTACCGTGATAACAGGTTCTGGATTTGCCAGAGCTTTTGCATCGAGTTCTAAATCTATTGAATCTACTTGACCATCAGATTCAATACGGTTAGGTAATAAGAATTTACCTATCAACGAACCTTAAAGGCAAGACTGTTTCATTCGTGTATGTCCTAATTTTATTTGCAAACGATACAGATGTAACGAATAATTTAGTTAATCACCAACAAATTATCCGTTACATCTCTAATTCAACACTGCCACTGTCGTTAATATACTTCCCCTATAAATTTTGGAACAAGTCAAAGCTTTCCTCAGCAATAAATTGCTATCAAAAAGCCTTAAAACTTAATTCACAGTTTAAGGGGTCAAACATTAACGAGCAAACATATTTCTCAAACTCAATGGTTCTAGTTATTGTGCCAGTTAGTAGAAATAAAAACTCACAAGTTAAAAGGAGTAAAAAAATGCAAGGAAGCAAAAAATACAAAGGTCAGATAGAAATTAATGACTTGATTGATGATGCGATGAAGAATGCTTTAGCACGAAGAGGGTTAGTAGAACAAGAGGCTTTGCTAACTTTGTCTGATGACGAAATTGTCGGGGTTATCGGTGGTTTGACAACTCAGAAAGCCGCAATTGCAGATGAAATAGACATTGCAGTAGCAGGCTTCAAGCCAATTAAGCCTCCAATTAAGCCAATTTGCCCACCAATTGTAGTTGGGTTGATTGCTGTGGATAACGATAAGCTTGCTTAATTATTAGCCTTCAAGTGTAAAACAATACCCTAAAGTTTCAGGCTAATTCATGGAAAATACTAGACTAACTACACTTTGCCCTAGTGCTAGACCTTCAGCAGTAGATGGTGTTGTCTTCGGCGTAGTAGGTGGAACAGTAGCAGCACCGAATATCGCTTATCTCAAACAGCCTCTACCCATCACAGATGAACTATTAGCAAAGGCAACTCCAGTTACACCTGCCGAAATTTTTCGGACGGCAGCATCCTGTGCCGAATTGGATTGTCAGCATTTTGATGGTAAGGACTGTCGTTTAGCAATGCGAATTGTCGATAAATTACCAGTGGTAGTGGAGGAACTACCACCCTGTTCTATCCGTGTCCGTTGTCGGTGGTGGCAGCAAGAAGGCAAGTCAGCCTGCTTGCGATGCCCGCAAATCATTACAGATAACTATTCTCCATCGGAGCAATTACGTCAAGCAGCAGGCTCTTCCTAACGACACCGTAAAGTCTCTATGAGATTTTATCTGCTCGTGACCTCAAGGGCGATCTTGAAAAATAAGGCTAATGATAAATATGCAGATTGCTGATTTACTCTATATCGAGAACATTCAAGAGAACGAGCTGATTTTAGGTTCCGCTGGAGCATTTGCGGTAGCAGAATCATCAGCAGAAGGGATTTCGTCCGAAACTTGGGCTTTCACAGAAACTATAGCCGCATCCTTACCAAAAAATGGTTCTTTAGCAATTGGTGTAGGATTTGCTTCGGCAGTTGGCACTAATCCTACAGCTGGCGTTGGAGTTGCAGGTAGTGGCGATATAGTAGCGGTGGCAAATTATTCTAAAGACTCTAAATACGTTTCTGTTGCAGCTGGTGCTGTAGTCGCAATTGACTTGCCTTCCAAAAAGCATGTGTAGGTTACGCAAGTTTTCGGGGATTTTGTTTCAAATTAGTTTACTACAAGGAGTAAGATATGTCTGAGCGCGATCGCCAAGCAGTACCATTTTTCGCTCGCTATTTAGAAGGACAATTTTGTGAAGATTTGTCTGTTGAAGAAATGAATGAAATTCATGGAGGTTTAAGATTTTTACCTCCAACCAAGAAGCACCCTCCTGAAAGTGATGATGGAATAGTTACTACCCTGAAGTTCCCCTCCGACCAAGAAGATGGTGGTGGTGGTAGTAATCCGACCACTAACAAGCTCAAAGATGAATACGCTGTCACTAAAAAATACCCATCCGATAGTGACGAGCATATCGCTGTAACGCAAAAGTATCCATCCGATGGTGATGATGATTTTGCTGTCGTAGAGTAATTTGTTTTCGTCAGTAGTTCAGTTGTTAGCAGTCAGTAGTTTAGTAGTAAGGCTTTAGTGTTAAAGCGCTATAGCACTTACTACTTACAAAAATTTTTATGCATCTACCGCGTGATATTGTTTTATTAATTACCCATAGTGGTGATTTCTATACAGTAGATAGAGTGGCGCAAAGCCTTTTGAAACTTGGAGCGCAACCAGTCCGTCTGGACACCGATAAATTTCCAAGTACAGTGCAATTACAGATGCATCTGGGTAATGGGAGCAATTACGGAGTGCTATGTAGCGCAAATATCAGTACCGAGCAGGTGCAAGCAGTCTGGATGCGCCGCATCTGGCAACCGCAATTGAGCGAAGACTTGGCTCCACAGTTCCAGACGGCTTGCGTCAGAGAGTCGCTGGCAGCCCTAGAGGGGTTTTGGGATAGCCTTAGAGATGCTCGCTGGGTGGATAATTTAGAACGAATTAAGGCTGCGGAAAATAAGCTGCGTCAGTTGAGAGTAGCTCAAGAAGTAGGTCTTGTCATTCCTCGCACTCTTGTTAGCAATAACCCAGAGTCAGCACGGGAGTTTTTCTATGAGGTAAAGAAGAAAATGGTTGCCAAGCTGTTGACTCCTCTTTCTCAGAGTATGTCTGGTTCTCCTTTCTTTCTCTACACAAGTGCAGTCAAAGAGGAAGATTTACTCGAAGCCGAGTTACTGCGTCACAGTCCAATGGTTTTTCAAGAGCAAATACCTAAGTTGCGGGAACTGCGGGTAGTTTTTGTGGATGGAAAACTGTTTGTTGGTGCTATCGATGCATCTGCATATGCAACATCAACGGTTGATTGGCGACGTGCGAATGCAGATGCTTGTATGTGGCAACCCCACGAACTACCGAGAGAAATTGTATTTCGTCTAAAAACATTTATGGCAAGCTTTGGGCTTATGTTTGGAGCATTTGATTTAATCCAAACACCATTAGAAGAATATGTGTTTTTAGAACTTAACCCAACGGGAGAATGGGGAATGCTAGAGCGAGACTTGGGTTATCCCATTAGTAATGCGATCGCCGAAGCTCTTTGTGAGGGTAGGGAGTAGGGAGTAAAGAGTGGGGAGGTGGGGAGGTGGAGAGAGTGTTCTTGAGTGAGGAAAGTACAAGTAAAAATAATTTTCCCATCCCCCCATC
>CAXTCQ010000110.1:0-24887 GCA_964242965.1 uncultured Calothrix sp.
TTTTTTTGGTGTTTATTTTTTTTAAATACCCAAAATTTTCCCACATTGTCGTTTTCGTTCGGGGGGGGGCCCCCCCGCCCTCTACCTCTTTCCCACCCACATAATTGTTATCATTAATAACAATTATTCCATGAATATGATTTGGCATGACAACAAAATCATCTAATTGGACACTTGAGAAGTGCTGCGGTATTTCAAACCACGATTGATAAACAATCCAACCTCCTACTGCCCATTGCATATTCCCGTTTACAATCGTACCAAAACGACATTCATGATTTTGAGTACAAATAGTCACAAAGTATAAGCCTGATTGCGAATAGTTATAGCCACGCAATCGAATCGAACGACGATGATGAATATCAGGATTATATTTCAACGGCTTACCCAGTTAATGAAAGTTAACCAAGTGATGTACCATTAGGTTTTTCAATCTTGGCTGTTGTGTTATAAATATTTTTCCCAAAAACTGGGTATGTCATATCACTAAAGGGAAAGGGTAAGGGTGGGGTGAGGAAAAGAGAAAATTTCACGAACTATTGAGGATTTCCCTTATTACATAAGTAAATACACTTATCTTTATATTATTTTGCTATACCTTCGATATAATAAGCATCATTATTATATTCAAGGAAAAATTTAGATATGGCTAAATTGCTAACTATTGCTATCCCAACCTACAATCGTGCTGAATTACTGAACAAACAGTTAGCATGGTTATCGCAAGCAATCAAAGGTTACGAATCTGACTGTGAAATTTTCATTTCTGATAATTGTTCAACTGATAACACGCAAGAAATTATCAAAAAATGGCAAGATAAATTCGACATTCACATTACAAATCATCGAAATGCCGAAAATCTTGGTGTCATGAGAAATCTTGTCCATTGTTACGATTCTGCCCAGACACAATATGTTTGGGCAATCGGAGATGATGACCCAGTGGAGGATGAAGCAATTCCCTATATCATTAATAAACTCAAACTAGTGCCAGATTTATCGTTCTTGATTCTCAACTTCTCGTTACGCGATACGCACGGGAATCGAGTACTTTATGAAAGTACTTTTGACGTTGAAGAAGAACTTTTATCTGATGGTAAAGCATATATTGAAAATTATTTAGCGTCATCTCATCGCGGACTTGGATTTCTTAGCGCTCAAATTTATCGCACATCAGCAATTAAGAAGGCTTTACAATCTTGGTCTACTAGTGTAAATAACCTTGAAGCACAAGTCTACTGGGGAGCATTTTGCGCTCAAACAGGCAAGGTAAATATTAGTAAAAAAATCTATGTTGAAAATGCTCATGTCAGATATAAACCCAAGCAGAGAGTGCGGATGCATTTTGTTGATTTGCCTCAAGTTTTTGTCAAACTTATGTCTATTGGATATTGTCCAGAAATTTTCCGCAAAAGAATTGTTGACCATTTTGGACAAAAAGGTATTGGGATTTTACAACCTTTATTAAAGAGATTTCCCATTTTTACGGTCAACATCATTATTCCCAAAGTAGTTTGGATTGCCTCACAGATTCTACCTCTTAAAAAGGAAGTACAAGTGTAATCTGATTTTTGTTCGTCGGTGCATCTTCATGATTAAGACAGTAATATGTTACTAATAAGACCGAGTAATTCCTAAGTATTTAAATCTCAGCAACAATATAGCCTTAAAATGCTGACTGCGAGCATAATTCCAATTTCCCGTACATCTTGTTCGGAATTGCAGCTTTATGCGTTGAAGTATATAGATATATAACAATCATGGAATTTCTAACTATCTTTCTCTCTGGTTTACTCGGACTCATTACTCCCGCTGGACTCGTAGTTGACAAAACTGCCGAAAATGCAGTGCGATCGCTGTTTGCTAAAACCGGACAATTACAGGTACGTGTAGATAATGCACCAACACATCAATTGCTACAAGGCAAAATCAATCGAGTGCGAATTGCTGGACGTTCGCTACAATTAAAGCACCAGGATATTCGCATCGCTGCGCTGGAATTGGAAACCGATGCTTTACAGTTGGATATCCCCAGTCCAGGAAAACGACCGAAACTCAAGCAACCTATACAAGCAGCTTTGCGGTTAGTTCTAACTCAAACTGATGTAAATAAAATTTTACAGTCTCCGGAATTTCTAGCGCGGTTCCGAAAATTGAACATAATTTCTCGAAGTTCTACAAATAAGGACTCTAACCCGGCATACTATTTTGCCAATACTGAAGTAAGATTTTTAGCTAAAAACCGTGTAAGTTTAGAAGTAGAAATACGGGAGGAAGGTAACGCTCAACCCCTATTAGCAAAGTTAGAAACCGGAGTCAATATAGTTAAAGGTAGACAACTTCAACTAATTAATCCAGTTGCAAAAGTGAATGAGGAACGAGTTCCACCTCAGTTTATCGATGTTATAGTAAATAACTTCAATCAACGTTTAGATTTACGTAGCTTAGAAGCCAACGGTTTATTGATGCGAATTCTACAATTGAATATGAAACCGGGTGAATTAGAAATCGCTGCTTTTGTGCGAGTTGAACCGTCCTCAAAGTTTTTGAATGTCAAATTGTAAGTTCCGTCGTCACTTAGGCTTCACCTCGCACATAAATTATTTAAAATCTATAAGGAAGGTCGGAAAAATGAGAGAAGAACAAAAAAATAATCGTATATCTTCAGGTGTAATTGCTTTGGTATCGGCTGCGGTTGTGGCTGTAAGTGGTGGTGTCGCTTGGTTTACGATGTACGCGAACAATCCAGGTACACCTGTTAACTCATCTTCAACAAGAGTTCCAGCAAATCCGACAGTACCAAATCAAAACGAGCAAACTGCAAATATTTATTTGCTTAAAGATACTGGTAAAAACTTTGAGTTAGTTTCTTTACCTGTAGATGTATCAGTATCGAAAGATAAACCAAATCAATTTTTAGAAGCTGCTTTTAACAGTTTACTGACTGCAAAAAATGATGGTGACACAAGCAGCGTTATTCCAGAAGGGACTAAGGTGCTAGGTGTAAAAGTTGATAATGATACTGTTCGGGTAAATTTGTCCGGGCAATTTGAAAGCGGTGGTGGAAGTGCGTCAATGACTGGACGTGTGGGACAAGTTGTGTATACTGCTACCAGTTTAAATCCCAATGCGAAAGTCTACATTGAAGTAGATGGTAAGCAGTTGGATGTTTTGGGTGGAGAAGGTTTGGAGTTAGAACAACCGCTGACTCGTGAAAGCTTTACTAAGAATTATCAACTTTAATTTGGGGGGAGTAGGGAGTAGGAGAGGAGACAAGGGGGACAAGGGGGACAAGGGAGATTGATAAATAACTCCGCTCCTCCGCTCCTCCGCTCCTCTTAATTTTGCTCCTCCCGACTCCTGACTATTTTGTATTGACAACACGGAAATTTCGGGCTTGCTGTTCTAATCTAGTAGCTAGGCGATCGCATACTCGATTGCACAAATCGAAAATCATTTCATCTTCCACCCGGTAGTAAGCGCAAGTTCCTTCACTGCGACGGCTGAGAATTCCAGCTTGCCACATGACCTTTAAATGTTTTGAGACATTGGCTTGAGAAGTCTGTGTTGCCTCCACCAACTCTTGTACGCATTTTTCATCATCCCGCAGTAAATGCAAAAGGCGCAGCCGCATCGGTTCACTTAATAAGCTGAAGTATTCCGCTACTTGCTGCACAACTTCTGTTGGTACAGGCAACATTTGTTTCATTACTGTTTGACCCGCAAAAACTACACTGTAAAATGGACGAAATTAACACGTCGGTTATATAAATTAAATAGTTTCTAAAACAATGGGCGTGAAACCATTGATTAGTTTGTGATGATTCTTGCCTTTGTTAACTGTTAAATCCACCCTTCAGAAAAAACCGAAGGTATCTATAACAAAATGGTCACTTAACCACTATTTTTAAAATGGCACTACCATTTCAGTCAACGTTTAAAATAGTACCACTTTTTAGTTATGTACAATATATAACGATAAAGCTTGCCTCGAAGCTTTCCAACACCAATAAATTTAGAGAAAAATTTATTCAAAATCTGTTAAAACACCAACGCAGCCAAGCTTAATCAAATGCTTGACGGCATATTTGAAAGTGGGACATTTGAACTAGTAACGCATCCTCTCGAATTTTACCAGTTAAAAAAATCTGGCGCGATATTCAAAGGAGGAGTTCCCCAGCGCTTGGGTATTTTGAAAGCGCAATGTGCTTCGTGAGCCAGCGCGAGTAATATCTAAACCATATGCCAAAAGGGTTTATCTCTGGAAATAATAGAGATTTTTGGGTTTGCACATGGTGTGCGCGTGCCTTTACATAACTCATCCTCATTCTTTTAACTATTTAAAAGAATGATGGATAAGTGTATTTTTGTCTAAGTGGTTCCTTAAATTGCGATATTTATCCTGGATTTATTCGCACCAAAGGTTGACCGTATTCCACAGGTTCGCCATTTTGCACAAGAATTTCCACCACTTGACCGGATACTTCGGCTTCGATTTCATTCATTAGCTTCATGGCTTCGATGATACAAACTGTATCACCTTTGTGGATGCGACCGCCGACTTCAATAAATGGAGCTTCCCCAGGTGCAGATGCACGGTAAAATGTCCCGACCATTGGGGAGTTTACCTCAACAAATTTTGAGTCGATAGTACTAGGAGGAGTTGCTGAGGGTGCAAGGACTGGTGCGAGGTCAACGCGATTTGCGACATCAACGTTCGGGGGCACTACAGTGGGTGTCGGTGCGTTTATAGCTAATCCCGTTGCCACACCGCTTAAAGGAGCTTGCCCCACAGACAACATTTGATGAGGAGTGCTAACAGCTTTTTTGACTGTTATTTCAAAGTCGTCGCTTTTCAGCGTTACTTCTGCAATATCTGTTTGTGCAATAGTTGTCAATAATTGGCGGATTTCACTAAAGTCCAATGGCACAGCTTTTATTACCTCATGCAATTAGGTACGATTTCATTGACCTATTTGTAAAATAGAATCGTTCGCGGGGCAGGGAGTTTCCTTTTGGTGTGGAAATCGGGATTTACGTCTTGGTAAAACCATTACGCAGCAGGGCAAACGAACCAACAATCCGATTCAAAATTAAAAACCAACGATTCAAAACTATGATTTCTTGAATTTTTGATTTTGAATTTTGAATTCCATGCGCTTGGATACCTTGAAGTTACTCCCTACCCATGTACTTATCGTCGCGTGTATCAATACGAATACGTTCGCCTTGGGCGATAAACAAGGGAACCATGACTGTAGCGCCAGTTTCCAGTTTTGCTGGTTTACTACCACCCGTAGCTGTGTCACCTTTAACACCTGGGTCGGTTTCGACAATTTCCAGCACTACGGAGTTGGGGAGTTCAACGTCCATAACTTGCTCGTTCCAGCGGACAACGTTAACTTCCATCCCTTCTTTGAGATACTTAACGCGATCGCCGATTTGAGCTGCGGTTAATCTACTCTCTTCGTAGCTTTCCATATCCATAAAGATGTAGTCATCACCTTCTTTATAGGTATGCTGCATCGTGCTTTTTTCGAGGTTGGCTTGGGGTACGGTTTCACCCGCACGGAAGGTTCTTTCTACCACACCCCCAGTTTGTGCGTTTTTGAGCTTTGTCCGCACAAATGCCGCACCTTTACCGGGTTTAACGTGGAGAAACTCTACAACCCGCCATACAGAGCCATCTAATACAATCGAGACACCAGGTCGAAAGTCGTTGCTGGAAATCATGAAACTTTCTTTCTTTTGAAGACAATCGGCATTAATTGTACCGCTCTAGCAGGGAAATTAGTCACTCTTGTTGAGAATATGGAGTAGTCCGTGGGGAGTAGGCAGTAGGGAGTAGTGAGTAAGAGGAGAATTGTAGACCAATAATAACGGATTCTATTCAAGGATATGTTCAATTTTGGCAGTATTAGGGGGAAGTAAAGAAGGGAGAAGGAGTAAACGGTAAAGGCAAGAAGATTAATTTTACGAACCCCACTCCCCACTCCCTATTCCCTACTCCCTCTAGTTGCGGCTGAAAAATATAGCGGCAATGATAATTAAACCCAAAAGCGTTAAAGGAACCCAGAGATTGGGTATATCGAAGGTACTCATCAAGGGATTTTATACAAAAAACATCTAATGTACGGTTGCCTCAATTAATTAATGGTCTGAGGTGCGTTAAACTACCCTACCCCTATCCTTTGGGAACACATAAATATGAATGGGGAAGACTTTGCTTACGGGTTCTGCGCTGGCAGTATATTATGACACACGACTAGATATCTTAATAATAATTATTATGTTTAGGACAATTCTAGTTGTCGCCAAGCTTTTCGAGGTACTGAGAATGAATCCAACCACGGCCATTAATAAGCTTTACCCAATAGCGGGAAGATTTAGTCGCCGTAATATCGGCGTATCCATAAGGAATAGTACCAATTTTTTTATAGTTAGAACCAGGACCACTTCGGATGGCGACTCCATTTCGGGGAATTACTGACACTGTGCAACCTCTCAATCCCGGTTTTATCGGACATAGCTGCTCTGCTGTTTGACGTGGAGCAGCAACGGCTGGCAAAGTTATGCCAGTTGCAATTAATGTTGAAAATGCTAGAGCAGTCAGTTGTTTATTGAAGTTGAACATGATTTGATTCCTGGAAAGCTTGATTTGAATTTATTTGTGTAGCTTAAATATTTAATAGGTATGACTGATTTATACTTATGCAACTCTCAGATTTAGCAATGTTTGATTGGAAAAAACTTGCTTGTCACCAATCCAGGCGATAATTTTCTTATAGGAGTCGCAGTTATGGGAGTACGCATGGTGACATCTCCAGATATAGCGATATGGTTACAAGAACGCACTGCTTTAGCAACTTTGTCGCCTGAAGTATTGAGTGCGATCGCATCCCATATTTCCGAAAAAATTGTACCAGACGGTACTCAACTTATCGCTGAAGGTACTCCACCCGACGCGCTATACATCCTCGAATCGGGACGCATCGAACAGAACAGCATCAACCCCAACAAATCAGCTTTATGCTGCGGGTTGCTTCCCGGTACTGTCATCAACCTCAAAGAATTACTTTTAAACGAACCTACCCAAAATACAATTATTACCCTCAGCGAATGCCATCTCTGGGTTATCCCGGCGGCTAAATTTAAGGAAATTATTGGCAAATTTCCCGAAATTGCTCAAGCTGTCTCGCGTTTACTTGCGGATGAGTTAACACAACTTGCTTCTGCTTTATCTTACGAGCAAGAGCGTTCTTTAGCATTGCGTCCTTACTTAGTTACTAAGGCGCAGCGGGGTATCGTTGGTAACAGCCGCTATGCGAAAAAGTTGCGCGAACAAATTCGGTCAGCGGCAAATCACCGTAAATCTACATTGATATTCGGCGAACCGGGTTTAGAAAAAGATAATATTGCTGCGTTAATTCACTACAGTTCTTCGTATCGCCGCGAACCTATTATCAAAGTAAATTGCGGTATTTTGCAAACCAGTGGAGCCGATTTATTTGGACGGTATGGCGGCAAACCTGGGCTGCTTGAATACTTGGGAAATGGGACTTTAGTTTTAAATAATATCCAAGAATTACCCCCTGAGTTAGTACCGGGAGTAGTAAATTTACTCCAAAATGGTACGTACACACCCGTAAATCGCTCCAATGAGGTAGTTGCAGAAGCTCGCCTTAGTAATGTCCGCATCCTAATTGTTTCTGAGAAAATATTGCCGCAAATTGAGCGCCGTGTCGGATACACAATCAAAGTACCACCGCTACGAGTTCGCAAAGCTGATATTAAAGCGCAAATCGAGTACTACATTAGTTTGTATAGCCGTGCGAGGGGTATTTCTAAGTCGCAAGTGACACCCGAAGCATTGCGTCGGTTGCAATCCTACGATTTTCCGGGCAATTTGAGAGAATTGGATAGTCTGGTAGAAAGGGCAATTGTCCAAGCTGATAGCAGCGAACTTACTGAGGAAATATTTTGGTCAGCAGAAACCAAGAAAAAGCGGTTTCGGGTGAATTTCTTAAATTTGTATCCGGGGTTGCGAAGGTTTCTTCGTAGCGATTGGTATCCCGATAAGATTAACTACGGTTTTACGACGGTCGCATTTGCGTTTGCCGTAGGGGTGTTGTTTTTTGGAGAACAGACACGCGATCGCAATTTCGTCCTCAACCTCTTTTGGTCTTGGTGGTGGCTAGGTTCTCTACTTATCTTTCCTTTCCTTGGACGGATTTGGTGTACGTTTTGTCCGTTCATGATTTACGGTGAAATTACGCAAAAAATATCATTGAAGTTGTTTCCGCGAGAACTAAAAAAGTGGCAGCGTGAAAAAGCTGAGAAATGGGGTGGTTGGTTTCTATTTGGTTTATTTACGCTAATTTTTCTCTGGGAGGAACTTTGGAATTTAGAAAATACTGCGTATCTTTCGGGATGCTTGCTGTTATTAATTACGGCTGGGGCAATGATTTTTTCGGCAATTTTTGAAAGAAGGTTTTGGTGTCGCTATCTTTGCCCGATTGGCGGTATGAATGGGTTATTTGCTAAGTTGTCAATGACCGAATTACGCGCCCAACAAGGTATTTGTTCGGCGACTTGTACCACTTATCAATGTTATAAAGGTGGTGTCCAAAAAGGCGAAGGAATGGAGACAAACGGGTGTCCTTTGTATTCGCATCCCGCACAGTTAGAAGATAACCGCGACTGCGTTTTATGCATGACTTGTTTAAAAGCATGTCCCCATCGTTCGGTTGAATTGAACTTGCGTCCTCCCGGTATTGAATTGTGGACAACGCACGTACCTCACAGTTACGAAGTTGCTTTGTTGTTTCTACTTTTGGGTGGGGTGTATTTGCATCGTTTACCCGAAATTCAAAGTTGGTTGGGGTTGAGTTTTGATTTGAGTAATTTTTGGCAGCATTTAGAATTATCACTGCTAGCTTTGCTGATTCCTGTATCTATACCTTTTGCTGCACAAGGATTAATGAAAGCTTTTTGTTGGTTGAATAATCAAATCAAAAACAAAAACTCAAAATTTGTAAATATAATTAAACCTAGAAAATTTGTCGAACTGGCGTATGGCTATTTACCATTAGTATTGGGAGGTAACTTAGCGCATTATTTGCGTTTGGGTTTGGGTGAAGGTGGACGTATTTTACCCGTGACATTTGCCACTTTTGGATTGAATGGGGAAGCGTTACCTATATTTGTTGCACATCCTGCGGTGATTGAATTTTTGCAAGGTGTAACTTTGATTTTTGCAGGGTTTTTGACGGTGATATTAACGCAGAAAATTGCACGTCAATCGATAAGAATTTTGATTTGGCAGCATTTAGCAACAATTGGGTTAGCTGCAACAATGTGGATGATTATTGTTGATATGGGATGATTGTGAAAACAGCAATCCTATATAAATTGAGTTGTGATTGAGACTCAGATCCCCGACTTCGTAAAAGTTGTCGGGGATCTATTCTCTTACGACTGATTTAGAACTGTTATATCATCTTTAAATTATAACTCAAGCAAAGATGTCATAATTAAAATTTATGACAACACGCATAGATGACGACACCGCTAAAATTACCACTTGGGGAAATTACCTCACCTAGCACTTTCTCCACCTTCACAGAAAACATGAAATTGCCTATACATCGCTGGTTTCGATACAGTGCGGGATTTTCTGCTCAATGGGTAGAAACTGTAATTAATCGAGCTAAAACGGACGTAGGAAATATCACAGTATTTGACCCTTTCGCTGGTGCGGGTACAACTTTAATTGCTGCTGAAAAAATGAGAGTAGAAAGCTATGGAGTTGAAGCTCATCCATTTGTTGCTCGTATAGCTCAGGCAAAACTTTTATATCAAACTGATGCTCATGCATATTTAGAGCATATTAAAAAAATTATTAAGTCTGCTGAAACTTCACAAGGCTATGTAGATAATTATCCTACTTTAATTCGTCAATGTTTCAGTGATTCCTCATTAGAATATTAAAGGTTTTAAAATACTTTATATAAAATATGAAAAGATAGTTCAAGCCTTTGCATTAGCTGGTATTAATGCTTCTTTCGACGAAAAGACACCTGAAACTGACTTTGAAAATAAAATTTCTCAATGGAATAGCTTATCAATATAAGAGATAAGTAATATTAAAAATCAACTTCTTAATATTGAAAAGTCGAATATAGATAATTTTGTTAACACTTTGCTACAGTCATTTACACGACAAGTTCAAGGGGTAACTGTGATTGTTCTACATGGATTATCTCAACAAATTATTAATGCTGAAGATGCCATTGAGTATATCCAAAATTACCAAGATGATTTACCCACACCCGCACCTGCGTTAAAATACGAAGTTGATATTCGTTATAACAATGGCGATATCATCCACGCTATTTTTCAGAGTAAAGTTGAAGCTATCAAGTTTTTGAAAACTTTTGTTTAAGCAGAACAGCAGCTTTACACATCTTAAAAATAAGAACGTAAATAACAGTTCGCACTATGGCAAAATTTTTAGCACCACCACGTTTACGTATTGATGAAAGTGAAGAATCCGAACGACGTGCCACTTGGCTTGAATTATTTTATGATTTAGTGTTTGTGGTGGCAGTTTCACAACTTGCTCACAACCTCGAAGAAGATATTTCAATTTCGGGCTTTCTCGGATTTTTTGTCTTATTTATACCCGTGTGGTGGTCGTGGATTGGTACGACGATGTACGCGAATCGCTTTGATAGTGACGATATCGGGCGGCGATTGTTGGTAGGTTTGCATATGCTAGCAGCAACTGCAATGGCAATAAATATACATGATGGTTTAGGTGAAAATGCGTCAGGGTTTGCGATCGCCTATGCGTTGGGTCGTGCTGTGCTGGTAGTCGAATACGTTCGTGCGGGTATATATATTCCCGAAGCGCGTCCGTTGACGACACGGTATGCTGCTGGATTTGCGATCGCATCTGCGATTTGGCTATCATCTGCCTTTGTTCCTGCACCTTCACGGTTTGTGTTCTGGGGAGTGGGTGCTGTCGTTGACTTAGTTACGCCATTTACCACGAATAAATATCAGTTACAATTTTTACCGAGTGCTTCCCATTTACCCGAACGTTTCGGATTATTTACGATGATTGTTTTGGGTGAGGCAATTGTCGCCGTTGTTGATGGTGTTTCAAAGCAGCATTGGGATGTTTACAGTACGATTTGTGCTATTTTCGGGTTGAGTATGGCATTTAGTTTGTGGTGGGTTTACTTCGACAACCTCGGTGGAACCCCCATCCGAACCGCAAAATCTGAGGGACGCACCCGGAAAATGCTACTTTGGCTTTACACACATCTTCCCTTGGTAATTGGTATTGCCGCAGCTGGTGTCGGTGTCGAAAACGTTTTGTTAAGCGAACAAACCCAACCTCTACCCGACAAAATTCGCTATCTTATTTGCGGTTCTGTCGCTTTATGCTGGTTGTCGATGGCAATTCTTCACCGTACTGGTGTGATTCGTTACTGCAAAATGCGTGCCAAATACCGCTTGGGTGGTGCAGTCATTGTCGGTGCGATCGCATTTTTCGGTAAAAGTTTACTACCCATTGCTGTGATTGGACTTATCGCTATAGTGGCTGCATTCCAAGTCGTGCAAGACTTATCCGGAGAACGTCCTACCACTCGTTTATCAGACGCTGAAATTTAAATTAAAGTTAGGAGAGGTGGGTTTACTAGTAGTGGTTCGTAGTTGTTGCTCTAGCCCTCTAAATTAACGTTTTTTATGCGCTTAAGCGCTACTACGTACCTATCAAAACTTATGACACGGACTACTAGTTAAAAATTATTACCTTTTCTCTACTCCCTTGATTCACCTTAACAATTGCTTGCATAGCACATATCAAAAGTAATTTTTTAAGATTAGTTAATAACTTAAAATAATCGTGTTTTAGGTTACAGTTATCATTGCGGTATATAGGCAAGAATATTAATAAATTATTCAAAAAATGCAGCTTTTTATCAAATAGATTGCGCTGCTACTTCATGAAACCCCGAATTATTGTTTGTGGCTTAGGACGTACTGGATATAAAGTATTTCGTTTGCTGCGTCAACAAGGTGCATTGGTGGTGGGTATCCATCACCGTTCGATACCTAGTGAAACCGCAGGAGACGTAATTATTGGTAATTTACATGCAGTTGCAACATTAAAAGCAGCAGGGATTGAGCGAGCTGATACTTTGGTGATAGTGGCTCCCGACGATGCGGTAAATTTGTCGGTGACAATGCAAGCGCGAGTACTTAATCCGCGCATTCGCATTATCAATCGATTTTTTAACACGAATTTAGGCGATCGCTTAGACCAAACTTTGCCCGACCATCTGAGTATGAGTGTGGCAGGTTTGGCTGCACCAGTGTTTGCGTTTGCTGCCTTGGGAAGTCGGACGATTGGACATATCAAGCTATTTGAGCAAACTTGGCCCATTTATGAGGAGTATATCGATAATAAGCACCCTTGGCACGGTCGCCAGTTAGATGACTTGTGGGAAAACCGTTCGCGGATGCTAATTTATTATTTGCCAGTCGAAGGTGATATGGATTTAATCTCAGCAGTACTGTGCAGACAGCGATTGAGAGAAGGCGATCGCATAATTGTTGGTAACAAACCTCGCTATCGTTCTTCGCGCAAATCCTTAATTTTCAAATTCCTCAAAACTTTAACAAGCCTGCGACGCTTTCAAGAACATGCTAGTCCTTTGGTGGCAATGTCGATAGCACTTCTAGGAATTATTTCTCTCGCTACATTTATTTATACTTCCACTATCAGTAGTACTTCGATTATCGATGCCTTATATTTTTCCGTTGGTATGATTACGGGCGCTGGCGGTAATGATAAAGTTGTCGAAAATGCTCCTACTAGCATCAAATTATTCACGATCGTGATGATGCTGATTGGTGCCGGCGTAATTGGCTTACTGTATGCGCTCCTGAACGACTTTGTTTTAGGCACTCGCTTCAAACAATTTCTAGATGCTGCCCGCATCCCTCCCCGCAACCACTATATTGTCTGCGGGTTGAGCGGCACTGGTATCAAAATTGTTCAGCACTTGCATGATAGCGGGCACGAAGTTGTTGTCATCGAACCCGATGGTAACAATCGCTTTATTAATACCGCACGCGGACTCGGTATACCTGTTATTAATGGAGATGCCAGCTTTCCCTCGATGCTGCAAGCTGCGAATTTGAAATACTGTGCGGCACTTCTCGCAGTCAGTGGCAACGATGCTGCCAACCTTGAAATTGCCCTCAATGCTAAGGGAATTACCCCCAAAGTCCCGATAATTGTCCGTTATGCCGACCCCGACTTTGCCGGGATGGCACAACAGGTGTTCGATTTCAATGCAGTACTGAGTCCGGCAGAGCTTGCAGCGCCAGCCTTTGCCGCTGCGGCTTTGGGCGGTCGCGTTCTCGGTAATGGCATCACTGGAGATAGTCTTTGGGTAGCATTAGCAACATTGATTACTGTTTCTCATCCCTTTGCTTGCATGAAAGTTCAAGATGCAGCAATATCAGCGAATTTTGTACCGTTGTATTTGGAAACTAACACTAAAACACTGCACGGTCGGGATTTACTCAGTAGCCGTTTGTGTTCGGGCAATATATTATATTTAACTATGCCTGCTAGCAAATTACATATGTTATGGCGACAACCATCACCAAAAGCGACTGCAAAGTAATAAACGTCGGTTAAGCACTGTGACGTTGTTATACCAATTCACAAAAATCATCATACATACGAATAGTCGTAGGGGCACGGCACTGCCGTGCCCCTACATGACATATTTGTATCAACAATAAAGTGAAATGGTATTAGCCCTGCGATAAACCGCCAATTCGAGGAGTAGGAAGACAAAAAAATTATACCGATTCCATCCATACTAAACATTTCTGCATTTGCTGTTGCATCGTTTTTGCGTCTGCATGATACCTACGACCATGACCGGGTAAAACCCACTCGAATGTATAATTCGCTAGCTTTCGCATCGATTTAATTTGTTCGGGGTACGAATACCAACAAAAATCATCAAATGCTATCAATTGCTGAAGTTCGCTTGACCAAGCCAAATGGTCGCCGGTAAATAAAAACTTGTTGTTGTAAAGTAAGACTGTATGTCCTTTACTATGACCTGGAACCGGAATAATCAATAACTCAGGTGTTAGTTGGAAAGGTTCAAAACCAGTTAGTTGAATTTCGACATTCTTAGTATCTGTAGTGATATCGTCGCTGTGGAGAATGCGTTGACAATGGAAATGTTCGGCAAACTTTTCATGGTCTGCTACATCATCGCGGTGGGTCAAATACATATATTTAATTCCTCCCAGCTTTTCCAAACGCTTTACTAACGGTGGGGTAAACCGAGGTGAATCGACTAAAATATTTCCTGACGGTAATTGGATAAAGTAGCTCGCAGCACCATAAGAATTTTCCGAATGATAGCCGCAATGGTAGACATTTTCTTCAACAGAAATTGGAAAACTTAATTGAGCAATTTTAACATCTTGAGGTTTTTCAACCGTGCCAATCGAGCTTGTTGGACAAGACAGTAAAGCTTGGAGTGCAGCGATTCTTTGGGCTTCGTTTTCAGGTTGGTGATAAACAGCGGACTGTTCGCCCGATTCTATAAATATATCAGGAGCCATCCACCGACAAGTATCGCAATCTATACAAGTTGTATCGACATAAAAATCGCCATTGATATTTTGGGGACGACGTAAATTTAAATGTGCCATGTTAAAAAAAGGGGAAGGGAAAAAGGGAAAGGAAAATTATAATAGCTTTGCGCTTCGTAACCTGCTGCTAAGGCTGTATGACTACGTTAGCAAATGCAACAAAATTAGATTTACAAAAATATAAATTTAGTATTTACAGTCAAAATACCATTTTCAGCATTATTTTGCGGTCAGCGCAAATACGTATACTATCTCAATTATTATTAGTTAGAGAGGACACAACTTAAATAAGGTTAATCCGGGTTATTGCGTAAGTCAGAATTTAGCTTTATCATTGTTTTATGAAGTTTGTAGCACCCCTATCTTTAATAAAAATATAGTCAGAGGGTAGTCTTTCTAACAAAGCTACCCTCTGACTATACACCTATGATAATGCGTATATTATTTATTGCTATTGCTGCTAGCTTCGCTAGCTTTGCTTTGCCTAAATTTTGCAATGAAGCTCAAGCCGTTCCTAGCGTAACAGCATCGGCTAATATTTTTAACCTCCATATCAAAGAAATTTCCACTCAATTACCCCCTGGTTGGGTAATGCGTTTACCATCCCAGGTGCTATTGAGTAATAACCAAGATGGAAATAATCAATACATCGAAGTTTTGTCATCTAGCTCTCAAGGTCAGCTTAAAGTTAATGTTTTTAATTGCGAACTTCTCCAAGCCGATTGTTTAATAAGTAGTATTGCTATAGTTAGCGAGCAAGAATTTAAACAATATCAAAATATCGCTACACCGATAATTTTAGCAAATAATACTCCAGGGTATTTGTTAGAAGCTCAAGGGCAAAGCTTCATGACGGGAGATTCCGAAATTATCTGGCAGCAAGATAACCAGTATTATAAAGTTAGTCTTAAAGCTCAATCGCGTGAGAATTTGCTCAAAATTGCAAATTCAATGGTAAAGGCAACACCGATTAAAAGCACTCAGCTTGCGAATAGTCTTCCTATAACACCTGAAGAACCTACCAAAAAAACTCAAGATTCAAAAATTAACAATCAAATTATACCGAGTCGTCGTCCTGTCTTAACAACAGCAGAACAGTTACGAGGGGGAGAGGTGTTGATAAACATCCGCGACCGTCGCTTTCTTCAAGGAGGAAACGATGCTGAAGATGGTTTAACCGACCAACCAACTATCGGTATTAGCTGGGGTGTTAACGATAAATTAGAATTGACCCTAGATGCACAAACAGTTGATAATTCTGGTCCCGTGCGTCAGGGTAGTTTCAGCGCTCAAAGGATTAACGAAGAACGCAGTACTAACTTTTTTCAAGAATTTACACTGCAAGCTAAAAAACGAATTTGGCAAAATGAAAACGGTACGCAAGCAATAAGTGGTGTAGTTGCAGCTTCAGTCGGAAATGGAGGTCGTCCTTATCGATTTTTTAATAATACTGGTGTAGTTGCAGCAGGACTTGAGAAACAAACTGTTTTTTCTCTAGAAGTACCTTATACCTTCACTCCTAACGACCAGTGGCAATTTACCCTATCACCCAAGATAGCTTTTTTGCCAGAAGATAATGCTTTATATTTAAACCGACTTCCTGGGACAAATTCAGGTTTTGGTACTACCTTTGGTTTGGCTGGAGGTATAAGTTACAAATTGAGCGATCGCCTGATATTGTGGGGTGATGCTTTCGTTCCATTTTCAGGAAATAATACCATTAACCGCGATACTGGATTGCCGACAAAAACTATTGCTTATAATGCAGGATTAAGATATGTAATTAATCCCAGACTCGCTACAGATTTATTCGTTTCTAATAGTTTAGGCAATACTGGAGCTTTATCTTTAGTTGCCGATAGAGAATATACTGCTATCGGATTTGGTCTTACTTATTTGCCTGGAGTAACCAATGTTAATCGCAGCTATCCTGAAACTTTTGGGGACACGCAGCAACCACCACCAAAAACATATGCTGGATTTGGTTTGTTAGATGGTGGTACTATTTCCAAAAATCAATTGTTACTGACTCTCCAAGGAGGTGGACAAGGATTTTTACCTAGCATCCGCTATGGATTATTAGATGATTTTGAAATTGGTGCTTTTCTAGATAGTATTCCAGGTACTGTCGATGAGTCGCAGTTTGGATTTAGCGGTAAGATTCGTTTGTTGCATCAAGCCGATGGTAATCCATTTACATTCAGTTTAGCTGGAACAATAGCACGCTCCAATAATGTTTTAACTAACTTTGTAAATAATAATCGCAATCGATTTAAGCAGTTAGGTTTGAGAAAAGGTGGATTTGCTTTTAGCAATGAAAGGGAAGGAGAATTATTCGTCTACACTCTCTCTGCTCCTATACATTACCAATTTAAGGGTGGAAGTGCAGCTTGGTTAACCCCAACTTTAGGTTTTGTGCAGCGTAATGGATTAGAAGTTGCTGGGTTTAACTTTGGTGGTTCGGTTCCCTTGTCCAATAATTTGAATGCGATCGCCGAAGTTGGTGTTAATCTCAAAGGTACTGGTAATGCCTTTGTGGGCAACCAACGCGAATCGGTTATTCCTTGGACTGTAGGTGTGCGCTGGAATCCATCTTTACTTATTGGTAATACCTTTCCCGGTTTAGAATTAGAAGCATACCTCACAAATCGCCTCGGTTCCAGTCCTTTCAATAGTTTTAGAGTTCGCGCTGATAATGAAACTACAATTGGTGTTGGTCTGTTGTTACCAATTCAGTTTTGAATAATTCATGAAGGAAGGAGGAAGGAGGAAGAAGAAAGAAGGTATAGCTAAGTAGTCGCTAAAAAAATGAAGTATATAACGAAACGTAAAATCACCCAAAACTCTTTTTTCTACTCCCTACTCCCTAGTCCCTAAAGGGGGCAATGATTTTCCACCTGCTTGCTTAATAAAAAAAATAATAAAAATTTGGCAGAAACTAAATAGTTTTTGGGCTGTTAATCGACAAAAAATCAAGACAAACTATTATTAATGGTTTTTAGCAAACCAGATTTCAATTACTCATAGTCACACAACTGTTGAGGGTTGACGATTTACTTGCAAGCGTCAACCCTCAACAGCTTTTATTTATGCGATTGCTACCCTAGCCTAGCCCTCAAAGGGCGGCTGCGCCAACGACAACCCCTAAGCGCAAAGCGCTGGCTTCGCCTACGGGGAACGGGAAAGCTTCGCTAACGTCGTTCCTCCTCGCTGCGGACGGTAATTACGAAAAAAGTGGAATACTCCCGTTTACTTTCACTACATCTGTTCTAGTTAAATGTACCAAAAATATTTGTAACTAAAATCACAAAAATTTAAACCCCCGCAAATACTATCATCTGCGGAGGTGAGCGTGAAGTTAAATTGTTCGGGCAAGTTTTGACCTGCCATTTAAACCTAACCTACAAGTAGATGTAATTGATTGACTGCAAAATTAACCGCACTATGGGTAATTGGCAGACTATCAACCACCATACCCAAACAAAGTAGCATCATGTAGGAAATGGAATAGAGAAACAAGCCTTTTGCCGTTGGTTTATCTTCTGGATTTTGTAATAATTGCCAAGCTTTGCGTATAAATATACCGCCTAACGCGATCGCAATCGCACCGTACAAACCTCCACTTTCATGCAGAGGATACACGAGTAAAATGCTGGCAAATACCGTAATTAAGGTATACCACCAAATTTGCCACACAGTCGCTTTCGCTCCCGCAATTACTGGTAACATCGGTATCCCTACTTTTGCGTAATCATCCCGTATCATCAACGCCAAAGCCCAAAAATGGGGAGGTGTCCAAACGAAGACTATCGCAAAAATTAACCACGCAGCCCAGCTTAAACTGCCCGTGACGGCAGCCCAACCTACCAAAGCTGGGATTGCACCAGCCGCACCGCCAATTACAATATTTTGGGTGCTATGACGTTTGAGAAGATGGGTATAAATTATTACGTAAAAAACAATACCAGAGAAGGCGAGTATTGCAGCTAACAAGTTAGCGAAAACACTTAGGATGCTAAACGAGAGAATAGCAAGTGCTAGAGCAAAAATCAAAGCATCTCGCGGTTGGACTCGACCCGAAGGTATAGGACGATGGCGCGTCCGCTCCATGTCATAATCAATATCCCGGTCGTAGACACAATTAATTGTTTGGGCACTAGCAGCCGCCAACGTACCACCAGTTAAAGTTACTAATAACAATAATGGGTCTACTTGTCCTTTGGCAGCAATCCACATACTGCCAGAGGTTGTAATTAGTAGCAACGGGATAATTCGAGGCTTTGTAAGCTGGTAGTAGCTTTGAACCACTTGTAAAAAAGTCTGGTGGTGCTTCGAGACATTTGTCTCAATCATTTTGGCACTAGTTCCTTATTTATCAACTACTGGGAATTAGGAAATGAGGAGTGAGGAGTTAGAAGTTAGGAATTATGAGTTATGAGTCAGGAGTTGTGAGTTATAAGTTATGAGTTATGAGTGAAAAATTAGGAATTTAAAAAGAAGTCGTGAGCTATAAGTAGAAAAATTATTCTTTAACAACTCTTAACTCCTAACTCCTAACTCTTAACTCTTAACTCTTAACTCCTAACTCCTAACTCCTAACTCTTACTCCTAACTCTTACTCCTTTTCATAAATTTGATTCTGCTGGCTGTGAACTTGTCGAAGTTAGCGCGATGTTGCGAATGGTGTCACATCGCTATTTACTGCTAAATCGCGTATTGCTAAAACTGCGAACACTACCAAAGTTCCTAGTAATGTTGCACCAATAGCTTGATGCAAAACTGTAAGAGGTTCGACTTGAAGATGCAGTCTAAAAGTCGCAATTCCTAAAAGAATTTGGAGGATAAGTAATCCACCCGACATATTTGCCAGTCGTCGCAGTGCTGGATGCAAAGCTGGAGTTCGCCACGACATAAATACTACAGCTAAAATCGCCACAGTTGGTGGCACTAAGCCAAAGATATGACTGTACATAACACCGCACAATTGGTATCCACCGAAACATTGGTGCAGTGCCCAACGCGAACCGACGACCGCGCCCAAGAGACTCTGGATATAAACCAGAATTGCGGCTGTTATCCCAACCCAAGGTAACTTGCCCGCAGTTCCTGTTCCTTGGTAAGGAGTCAGTGCTGTACCGATAACCAGGAGTGTTATAAAGAACAATAACGCCGTTCCCAGGTGAGCGGTAACGATATCAAACCGCAACAGTTGAGTGACAGTCAAACCGCCTAAAACGCCTTGGAAAACAATGAGAAATAGCGCAAAAGCAGATGCCCAAGGTAGCCAATTAGGTAAAACTCGACGATACCACCAGGACATGCCGACAAGTGCTAAAGCGCTAAATCCAATCAATGCTGCATCTAACCTGTGAAACCACTCTAAAAATACTTGAAGATTCATTTGCTTGGCTGGCACAAGTTCTCCATAACATAAGGGCCAGTCAGGGCAAGCGAGTCCGGCATTCATCACGCGGGTGGCACTACCTATGGCCATCAAAATTAAGGTGGCTACACATATCTTCCACACCAAGCGACGAATTTTATCTTTTGGCTGTGCTTCAGCCTCGATATTCTGTTGTTGTAGGACAAATTCGCTCATGAATGATACCTTTCTTTTGCCCCGCAGTGTTGGGAGCTATCGAGTTTACTATATTTTTCTACCAAACCGACACTTCGCATCCGAAGCATCGCACTTAAGAGTAGAAAGACCAAGCGCTGGAGAAGACAATTTCTGCTTACTCAATCATCTTCACACTGCAAGTGTCCTGCTCATCTCCACCCTAGCTTATAAAATTCAGGTTCGAGATTGAGTCTGTTGTTATACTGTGAATAACTATAACCACGACTAGCTCAAAGCTTTAGAGATTTTTAAGTTATAAGCAGCTTGCAAGTACTAATTTCACAAGAAAAATTGTTTTGTCCTAAAACCCCTACCTCAAGTGCCCCTACTACTCCCTACTCCTTGTCTCAACAGAAATTATTTTAATCCCAAAGGTTTTTGTTCATTTTTAAGCATCTATCTAGCTTGGTATTTAGTTGTAATCCATATTTCATCAGGTAAATCTAACCTAAAAAATTAATAATGATTTCAACTTGTTTTACCCTATGTCTTATACGCTGGATTACCGTAGTAAGTAAGTAAGCAGTTCTGTCCAAAAGTAGTAAAGTCGTAAGCGTAAATCCCCCGTGAAAATCCCAAGTTCAGTCTGGACATTACTCGTTGGCATCCTGCTGACCCTAGTCAGCCTGTGGTACGGTCAGAATCATGGTTTATTGCCAACCGCAGCTTCCAAAGAAGCTTTTCTGGTAGACGGCTTGTTCAACACAATGATGGTCGTTTCTACAGGTATTTTTCTTCTTGTCGAAGGAATTTTAATATACGCAGCAATTAAGTACCGCCGTCGTGATGGTGATGACAGCGACGGTCAACCAGTACACGGTAATGTGCCGCTGGAAATCCTCTGGACGGCAATCCCCGCTATTATCGTTCTTGGTATATCTGTATACAGCTTTGATGTATATAACGAAATGGGTGGCTTCGACCCACATGGTGGACATGGTGCGCCAATGGCACCCGAAGCAATGAAAATGGACATGCATGGAAGTGCGATGGCGCTGTTGCGCCCGCCAGAGGCGATCGCCGCCACATTAACCGATACAGATACAATTAACGCCAACCAAGAAAAATCGGATGCGGCAATGCAAGACCCTGCAACAGCAGCTGTTCGCAATGCCGACCAAATCCCCCAGAAAAAAGATGCTTCCGCTTTGGGAGTCAAGGCTCCAACTTTGGGACCAAGCCGCGATCGCGCAGGTAAAGAGCCGGACTTGACAATCAATGTTACCGGACTGCAATATGCGTTTATCTTTACTTACCCTGAATCTGGTGTAAGTTCTGGCGAACTTCACGTTCCCGCAGGTAAAGAGGTGAAGTTAAACATGAGCGCAAACGATGTTATCCACGCTTTCTGGGTACCTGAGTTTCGCCTCAAGCAAGACATTATCCCCGGTCGGCAAACTGAAATTCGCTTTACTCCGGAAACTGTAGGCGATTATACCGTTGTTTGTGCAGAATTATGCGGGCCTTATCACGGTGCAATGCGAACTCAGGTTGTTGTCCAATCTCAAGAAGATTACGATAAGTGGATACAAGAGCAGTTAGTTGCTAGCACAGAAACGATGAATCAAGCAGTTGCGGTTAACCCTGTGAGTGTTTCCCCCGACCAGTTTCTCGCACATTACACCCACTCTATGGGTATTCAGCCCGAAGTATTACATCAAATACATCATTAGTTATCGGTCGTAGGGGCGGGGTCTCCCCACCCTAACATTGAGTAATCAAATAGCCAGCAAAAAATGTCGGTTGGAACGCTCGCGTTACCCGACACAAATAAGACTTGAATGTTGGGTTCCGCTATCGCTACACCCAACCTACAAAGCTATAAATTTTCTATGACACAAACACAAGTCCAAGAAGCTGCAAATATTCCATCTCAAAGTGAGGAACCAGGGATCAGGAAATGGTGGGAATTTTTCACCTTTAGTACTGACCACAAGGTAATCGGTATTCAATATATCGTTACTAGCTTCATTTTCTACTGTATCGGTGGGGTAATGGCGGATTTGGTACGTACCGAACTGCGAACCCCAGAATCTGATTTTGTCACCCCCGAAATTTATAACAGCTTGTTCACACTGCACGCCACAATCATGATTTTCTTGTGGATTGTGCCAGTAGGAGCAGGATTTGCCAATTATCTAATCCCGCTAATGATTGGGGCGAAAGATATGGCATTTCCGCGCTTGAATGCTGTGGCTTTTTGGATGATTCCACCTGCGGGTATATTACTAATTAGCAGTTTAGTGGTAGGAGATGCACCCGATGCAGGTTGGACTTCTTACCCTCCGCTCTCATTGGTTACAGGACAGGTGGGCGAAGGCATCTGGATTATGAGTATCCTGCTTTTGGGTACTTCGTCGATTTTGGGCGCGATTAACTTCTTGGTGACGTTAATTAAAATGCGCGTCCCCAGTATGGGAATTTATCAATTACCACTGTTTTGCTGGGCAATGCTGTCCACATCGGCTTTGGTCTTAATTGCGACTCCAGTTTTAGCCGCAGGCTTGATTTTACTTTCCTTCGACTTACTCGCGGGAACGGCATTTTTCAACCCAAGTAATGGCGGCGACCCAGTAGTTTACCAGCATATGTTCTGGTTCTACTCGCACCCGGCAGTATATATCATGATTTTGCCGTTTTTCGGCGCAATCTCGGAAATTATCCCCACCCATGCCCGCAAACCGATTTTCGGATATAAAGCGATCGCATTCTCAAGTTTAGCTATTAGTTTCTTGGGACTTATCGTTTGGGCACACCACATGTTTACCAGCGGTATCCCAGGCTGGCTGCGGATGTTTTTCATGATTACCACCATGATTATTGCCGTACCTACTGGTATTAAAATATTTAGTTGGTTGGCGACAATGTGGGGTGGTAAAATCCAACTCAATACCCCAATGCTTTTTGCAATGGGCTTTGTCGGCACCTTCGTTATCGGTGGTATCAGTGGTGTAATGCTTGCCGCTGTACCTTTTGATATCCACGTTCACGATACATATTTTGTTGTCGCCCACCTACATTACGTATTATTTGGAGGTAGCGTCCTCGGTATTTTTGCGGGAATGTATCACTGGTTCCCAAAAATGACCGGACGCATGTACAACGAATTTTGGGGTAAAGTTCACTTTGCTTTAACGATTGTCGGTTTAAACATGACTTTCTTACCGATGCACAAACTCGGTTTGATGGGTATGAACCGTCGTATCGCCCAGTATGACCCCAAATTTACATCGCTGAACGAGCTTTGTACCTACGGGTCTTATCTTTTAGCGATTTCGACTTTTCCCTTTATCATCAACATCATTTGGTCTTGGTTGTACGGTAAAAAAGCTGGAGATAATCCTTGGAGAAGCCTGACATTGGAGTGGATGACCTCCTCACCACCAGCAATTGAAAACTTTGAAGGGATTCCCGTACTCGCAACTGGTCCTTATGACTACGGTTTAGAAAAAGCCTCCCCTGCTACACCTTTGCAAGACCCAGACCCCGTATTATCCGGGGGACCAAATTCAGTATTACGTGCTGAGTAAAAAGTTAGTCGGGGCGGGTTTATAAATATTTCTCATGACTCTTGAGTATATTAGTAAACCCGCCCGTACATAGGAGAAGTTAGGAGTTAAGAGTTAAGAATAAAAAATGTCAGGTTAAGAGTTGAAAGCGGACACAAAGCAATCAAAAAAGCTAAATTTCAGAAATAATTAACCATTAACTCTCAACTCTTAACTTCTAATTCTCAACTCCTAACTCTCAACTCCTAACTCCTAACTCCCAAAATTGTCCTTTAAAAATTAAGATTTCATGCAAAGTCAAATAATTGACCCAGCACAAGCCGAACTAAATCATCACCACGCTGCTACCGCAGAACATCACGAAGAACATCCAGACTTTCGGATGTTTGGAATGGTTGTATTCTTGATAGCTGAATCGATGATTTTCGCGGGTCTGTTTGGAGCTTACTTGGTCTACCGCGCTACACTACCCATATGGCCCCCCGAAGGTACGCCAGAACGAGAATTGTTACTTCCTGGTATCAATAGTATTATCCTGATTTCCAGCAGTTTTGTGATTCACAATGCTGATAGTGCCATCAAAAAAAACGATGTTAAGGGAATGCAAATGTGGTTTGGCATTACCGCATTGATGGGAATCGTTTTCTTGTTTGGTCAAGCTTACGAATATAGTCACCTTGAATTCGGTTTAACAACAAACCTGTATGCCAGTGCATTTTATGTATTGACAGGGTTCCACGGTTTGCACGTTACGATTGGCGTGTTGGCAATTTTAGCAGTACTGTGGCGATCGCGTAAACCGAAACAATACGGCAGCGAACATCATTTCGGTATTGAAGCTGCTGAATTATACTGGCACTTCGTTGATGTCGTTTGGATTATTCTGTTTATTTTGTTGTATTTGCTGTAGTTTGTCTAATTGTGAAATATACCTTAATAAACTGACAAAAGCCCCTTATTAGGGGTTTTTTATTTTATTTTCGTAAAATAGGATTCTACTATATTATAGCAACCGCCAAGGCGGTTAAGACGCGGAACGCAAGGCATCCTCAATG
>CAXTCQ010000111.1:0-23544 GCA_964242965.1 uncultured Calothrix sp.
AAATTGCTGTAGCCCAAGTCGAGGGAAAGGTTTCGACGCAGGAAGAGGCGATAGAGTATGCGCGACAGCTGATGTTGTAAGAACAAATGCTGTGCAACTATCTATAGCTTCTAAAAATTCATCTACCGTTATTAAGTCAATGGCATTCCTCTTTCAGCCCTGACTTCTAAACATTCTTTAATTGCTTCTCGAATATTTTGTTCGGCTTCTGCTTCGGTTTTACCTTGACTCACCCAACCTGGAATAGCCGGACATTCTGCGATGTACATTTCATCTTCATCTTGAAAGATAGTAATCATGAATTTCATCTTGTTATTTACTCCCGAACTACTTCTGCTATCTGCCGCTACAATAATTTACTCCTTTACTACTACAACTGTCGAACGTATTGCGCTAGGAATTATAAACGAGATTTGGAAGATAATCTTAAAATAGTGTAATGTGCGGGGTGCAACAAGAGCGTAAATGCCCCTCTAAAAACGCACATATCTAAAATAAATGTTCTAAAATCTTTTGTACTTGTGGAATATCAACAATAAAATTACTGTTCCACCCCTGCGTAGTATTATACTGACAATCGCTGCACCAATATTGATAGGTATGACCCATTGATTTGGCAAGATAATAGAAATAAGGGATTATAAATGGGTAAGGAAATAGCTCTAAAACTTTAAGGTTTTCAGAGAATACCATATTAGTTAAACCGGCGCCGTGAGCAGAGACAACAGCTTCCGCATTGTAAAAAAGCTCTATTTGCTCAGTTAGCGGCATTTTTTCAAGAGTATATTTCTCAAACCCAAATTTGTAGAGAACTTCTAGCAACTCAGCTTCATTAACAATATTACGTTTATTATAAGCTTCTTTTCTAGAAATAAAAATTTTTTTTTTATTAACTCGTGGTTTTTGAGGTAAGAATTTATCAAAGATATCTTTTCTATATTGACTGGGGAGAAAACCGCTAAAGTTATGATTTAAAAACGTTGAAATTACAATTTTTTCTAAATGAAATAGTTTAGGTTTATTTAGAAAGTCTTGATGATTATGAATGGGGTTTACTTTAATATTAGGTTTCATAAACTTTTTTAAGTAAAACATTTCCATGTCAAAAATATTTCGCGTATGTATAAGCTTTATTTCAACATCATTTTGTTGAATAATATCGTGTAAAGAGGTGAGATAAAAACGAGGAAGATTATCTATAAGAGTGTGATAATAATTATTTGTTACTTGATGCCAAATCATAGAATAACCAGGAACTTCTTGAATATTTGAAGTAAATAAATAATCAAGCTTAAAATCTTCCAGCGGTTTTAGTACGTTAAATGAGTCGAGAATAATTTTTTTGTCATTTGTTAAGATAATAGAGTACTGAGGGCAATAAAAAACATCTTCTAAAATAGTCGTATAAGCACAAGGTGTAGAGTGAGTTGCTCCCTGTAGCGACTTAGCTTCATCAATAAAAAACATTTGAGAAGCTTCTGGGGTTGCTATGGTTTCCGGAAAAACTACGTTCGATTTCTTTGATTTACAGTCAGATGCTGTCTCGATAAAAGTAGACTTAATAATTGAACGCTTAAATTGTTTTTTTAATTGTCCTAGTATATTTTTCATGTAGCTTTTTTTGAATAAAAAATAGTTTCTTCACCTTTGTAGGGATAAACAAAATTGCTCCTACTATAACGTCCTACACAAACTATAGCCAGCATATAAGCAATCCTAAATGAATTATGAAAATTGTATTTACGCTCTTTATCTCTTCCTTTGTGACCTTTGTGGTTCATTTCATAAATTTAAATTTTCACGTCGGTTAAGCCATCCATCATTTAAACTGCCACACCCTCTAATTCTTCATCCGTCAACTCGTACAACTCGCGCAATTTTTGTAACCTCTCATCACTAGTATCCCAAAAACCGCGTCCATTAGCCTCAAGCATCCTAGCAATAATATTACGAAAAGCCTCCGGATTCGCTTGACGCAATTTTTGGGCGATCGCATCATCAAAAGCATAAGTATCAGCAGCTTGGTCGTAGACCCAATCATCGGTAAAATCAGTAGTACCACCCCAACCAATTAACGCTGTCATGCGTTGCGAAATCTCATAAGCACCACCAGAACCTTGATTTACCATCGCATCAGCCCATTTAGGATTTAGTAACTTCGTCCGGTATTCCATCCGCAATAAATCATCCAACTTTCGCGGTGTCGTATCTTTCGAGAAACTTTCAACAAAGCTAGCATTTACCCTTTTACCACCGATTTTCTCAGCCGCTTTTTTCAACCCACCAGTATTAGCATAATACTCTTGAATATCAGTTAAACCATATTCCACAGAATCGATTTCTTGAACAATTTGACTTGTCGTTTTCAGCAAAGTATTCAAAATTTCCGGACGTGCTTGCCCTTTATCTTGCCTACCATAACTAAACGAATTTCGACTCTGCCAAGTATTAGCTAACTCGTCACCCGATTCCCAATTTCCGTCCACAACTTGGTCATTAACCAGCGAACCAAAATCACCAGCAGGATTAGAAAATAACCTTGCCGATGCATTTGTAACCCCCTGCGCTTTCAAAGCTAACGCATGTTTGCGAATGTAATTTTCCGACTCCGGTTCCTCCGCATCAGCCGCACGTTGAAACAAATCGTCCAACAACTCAATAATATTAACGAAACTATCGCGGAAAATCCCCGATAAATTTGCTAACACATCAATTCGAGGATGTCCAACTTCTGCCAAAGGTTTCAACTCATATCTAACAATGCGTCCCGTACCCTCCTTAACAGGTTCAGCACCAACTAATTCTAATAGAATCCCCAACGACTCACCCTTAGTTTTAATCGCATCCAAACCCCATAACATAACCGCCACAGTTTCAGGATATTTTCCATTATCCTGTAAATTCTGGGCAATAATTTTTTGAGCAATTTCCCTACCCCTTGCATATGCAGCAGCAGAAGGCATCCGATAAGGGTCTAAAGCATGAATATTGCGTCCAGTTGGTAACACCCCAGCACCATCGCGTAACAAATCACCACCCGGTGCAGGAGGAATATATTCGCCATTTAAACCGCGTAAAAGATTCGTTAACTCATCGGTATTTTGTAACAACAAATCTTTTATTTTCCTTCCCTCCTCTTCCTCTTCTTCTCCGTGTCCTCCGCGTCTCTGTGGTTCGTACTCCTTCCCAAAATAAGCATCCAAATAAGAATTCATTTCTTCCTGATTTGGCGCATCACCCAACACATGTAAACCCGAAGAAAACAAACGATTTTCTAAAACTTGCAAATACTCATACAACTTAACTAAATAATCATTAAAAGCATAAACGCTAAACATCCTCACATTTTCAGGACTAAACGAAATTCCTAACTTTTTCGCCTCATCAAAAGGACAATCCGCATCAATACCAGTATCAACAATCTTTTTACAAATCCCTTCCTTCAACAGATAATTTTTCTCAGTATCTTCCCGATACTCAGCTATCAACTCGCGCAAAGCCACCAACTCCTTGTACAAACCAGCACGTCCATAAGGTGGAACATTATGCGAAATCAACACCCCATAACCGCGACGTTTTGCCAAAATCGATTCCGAAGGATTATTGGCAGCATATATATATAGATTCGGTAAATTACCCAATAAAATATCCGACCAAGAATAACCCGTATTACCTAACGGCGAACCGGGCAACCATTCTACAGTACCATGCATCCCAAAATGGACAATTGCATCGGCTTCAAAATCATTTTGCAGCCATTTATAATAGGCAGCATATTGAGGGTGCGGGGTCATATCGCGTTCAAACATTAACCGCATGGGGTCGCCTTGAATACCCAAAGGTGGTTGCACCCCAATCCAGATATTTCCTAAGTTGATGCCGCCGATATGGAGGTCATCGCCGTATGTTTTAATACCGCTTTCGGTTAAAGATTTCCATTGTTTCTCAATGCGCTTTGTTTGGAGATAACCAAGCCATTTTTCAAGAGTACGAACATTAACAGAAGTATCGCGCAAAGTCGCATTAGGCGTAAGCCTTCCCGCAGGGTAGTCGCCAAGAATATTACTTTGCGTCTTTGCGTCTTTGCGCGAGATAAATTCTTCATCAGCTAATTTAATTTGTTTAATTAATTCCTCACCATCTTGCGGCAAATCCCCGACAGTATAACCTTGATTCTTAAGCGCTTCTAAAAACTTAATTAAACTGCGCGGCACATTTAATAATGCAGCAGTTCCGGTTGCACCATAACCGGGTGGAAAACCATATAAAATAACAGCAATTTTACGTTCGGAAGCTGGTTTTTGTCGTAGATTAATCCAGCTTTTGACTCTACCAATTAAACGTTCAACTCTTTCGGGGACTAAATAAATATCTTCACCGACTAAACCGCCAAGGGGTACAGTATCGATTGCCCCATCAAGTTCGGGTAATGCGTATAAGACTACACTTTGCAAGCCGCCGATACCTTGTCGCGTCCAGGAGTGGATATCTTGAATTAATAGAGGTGCGGCGACAAAGTACGGGATATTTTTTTGAGTAAGAATTCTAATAGCTATTTCTGTTTGTCGCCCTGCCTCCATTGAACCAGCTGGTCCACCAACAAGGGGGAAGCCGATAGTAGAAACAATTGCATTAACTTTAACGGCTTCCTTAGAAAGGGTAGCAGAGGGGGAGATATTGCGTTTTGCGACATCAATCTGTCTCCCAGTTTCTTGCTCAACGCCAAATGGTTGCTTAACACCAAATGGCATCAAAGGTTTTATTTCCCCCTTTGCCAATCTAATTATTGCTTGTTCGCAGTCAGTTGTCATCCAGTCACGGACAGCGACGTGTCCTTCTACACCGTTAATAAAGATGGGTAGAGGGATTAAGCCTGCGGATTCAAAGCTGCGGATAAGTTTGGCGATGTAAGGCTGTTTGGTAATGACGTGTTTGCGGTAAATGAGGATACCGATAACTGGGGAAGGGGGAGAGGGGGGAGATATTTTAACCTGTCCTCCTTGTCCCCCCTGTCCCCCTTTTCCCCTCATCTCATACCATTCCAAATATTCGCGGGGTGATTCAAAGTATCCTTGATAGTCGGGATGAAGTAAGCCAATATTGGGGGTTTCGATCGGTTGAGGAATGTCACCGATTTTGAGATTTAGGTATTTTTCGGCTAATGTCCAAAATAGCGCTGCGACGTTTTCAACACCGGATGCATTCCAGTAACCGTAGATAATTAACCAGTTGCGGAGGTCTTGGAGTTTGCCGAAGGGTAGGAATTTTAATAGTTTGGGTCCGATTTTAAGAAAGCTAATATAACCTGCGAGTTTGTCTTCTTCGCGTCCGTTACTGAATTTATCAAGTATAAATTTAACTGGCTTCGGCATTCCTTTCGGTTTGTCGCCGATAACGAATGCGCCGATTTTGGTAAGTGCCATTAATTCTAAGGCTGACTCAAACACAAGCCGGATGGGAATTTGCGAGATGCGATCGCGCAACCACATTACTTGGTCATAATCGAATAGCAAGCTACCAAAAAACACATCGGCATTCTGGAGCGCTGTATCAATTTCGTTCGGCTTGCTGACTATATCTCGGTCGCTAAATACCCGTATATCCAATTCGGGACAGCGCAAAATCGCCAATTCTGCGGCTTGACGGTACAAATCGGCGTTAAATGATTCAAATCCAGCAATTAAGACGATGCGTTTCATGCCCAAAGCCAAGTATATATTTCTTATTTTAGAGCTAAAGAAACTTTGGAAGACTGCAAGCTATTGGAATGTCTGACAAAAAGCTATTTATCATCAAATTTAATTATAACCATAGATAAGACCTACAAGTATTTTTAAAAGTATCGATAAATCTTCTGGGACTTGATAGCGTTTTTGGTCTTGAGTTACCTGACGATTTGCTCGGTCGTAGACTCCAAAACGCCAATCTTCACCTGTTGTAACGGCTCCATATAGAAGCTCAGATGTGGATTTAGTCCATTGATCGAGGCGTATATTTTATCATATATACGCTAACTAAGATGTTTTTTATAGCACTTATTAGAAGACGTAGCGTTGATTTATATAGAGTTTAAGGAAATATAATCGATACAGTATCAATTTGCAAATTGTTTAAAATATCACTAAAATTTAGAAATTTTTAAGATATTAATTATCAGTAAGACTGCATGAAGATAGAAAAAATACACTGTAAACAATAGACAAGCAAAAACTCGCTTGAGGTACAATTATGCGATTTGGAATTGATATTGGTCACAATTGTCCTCCAGATACTGGTGCGTGGGGAATAAAATTTGAGGATAATTTAACTTTAGATGTTGGAAATCGAGTAATCGCGCAATTAAGAGGATTAGGGCATGAAGTTATTGACTGTAAACCCGAACGTGCGAGTAAAGTAGGTGAGTCGTTAGCGCAAAGATGCGATAAGGCAAATTCGACAAAAGTTGACATATTTGTTTCGATTCACTTTAATGCTTTTAATAAAAAAGCGAATGGTACAGAAGTTTTTGCTGTTAGTGAAAAAAGCCGAAAAATAGCTAAATCTATATTGGATGAAATTGTCAAATTAGGCTTTTTCAATCGCGGGGTTAAGAATGGTTCGCATTTGTTTGTTTTGAGAAACACAAACATGACTGGGATACTAGTCGAGGGTTGCTTTATTGATTCTCAAAAGGATATGGCTTTGTATGACCCTGAAAAAATAGCAAATGCAATTGTCAAAGGTTTAACAGGTAAGTTACCTTCTCTATCTGTTGACCCAGTACCCGACGAAGAAGAGAATAAAGATACAACAGTTTTGAGATTGCAACGGGCATTAAATCGTCTCAAAATCACGGATAATAATGGCAAAGTGTTGATAGAAGATAATACTATTGACGTTCAAACAAAACTTGCTTTAGAGAAATTTCAACAAATTGTTGGAGTCCAAAAAACTGGGATTGTAGGTGAAACAACTTGGTCAGTAATTAATCAGATTTTAGCGAAAAGAATTATTCGAGTAAACCATGCAGGTGGACCGATTGTTAGGTATTTGCAGTATCGTCTAAATCTTGAAGCAGATGGTGTTTACGGTCCCCAAACCGAAGACGCAATTAAGAAGTTTCAGCGGCAAAATGGATTAACAGCAGATGGAATTATTGGACCCGCAAGCTGGCAAAAACTAATTGGTTAGGAGTGAGGAGTTAGGAGTTAGGAGTGAGGAGTTAAGAGTTAGGAGTTAGGAGTTAGGAGTTAAGGTTGATAAGTTGAAAATTGTTTCTGACTTAAATATTAGGACTTACGCCAAAACTCTCTCAAACCCTCTTAACTCAGCGGTCTCTGTGTCTCTGTGGTAAGTCTTTCTGTAGCTTATTGCGTAAGTCCTATTATAATCCCTAACTCCCTACTCCCTACTCCCTACTCCCTAATTTCAAATAATAATCAAAGCGCGATCGCAATTGTTCGACTGTTAAATTTTGCGTCCAGTATTCTACCAGTGCATGACCGAAAGCGTTAGCGTTGCGGTCGGGGGATGCCGATTCTAAGAGTAATGGCCAAAGCGCGAGCATGTCAAACTTGAACGGGTTTGCATCTGGATTTAATAGCGAAAACAATTCATATGCCATTTGCAGTTTACCAAGTACCAACGGTAACTGTTCGGCGGGAATTTTTTCTGCAAGCAAATGTGCCAACGTTGGAGAACCTGTGGACACCGTTGAAATAAACTGGAGTACGGGACTTTTGAGGAGTGCTGTCAATCCTTGGGCAGTTGCCATTTGCAAAGTATAATTATCGATGATTTTCGCCGCTGTCAGCGAACGAACATCCAAATCACGTAGAAAACGCGCCAAACGCTGCTTTTTCGCTGGGTTGATTGCTTCCACTAGTGCTAAAGATAACGTATCTGCATTCCAAGCATTTCGACCAATTTTAGCATCACCCGCAACTACAGGTAAAATCAAGTTGCAAAAATCACCCATTTGTTGAGCGCGATATTGCGTAGCTTCGCGGATGGCAATTTCCTTCGGTCTTTCTCCCCATTCCCAATCGTAAGGTGGTTCCCATTCGCGGATAGGACGCAATTTATCGACTTGGGTGACGATGGCGATCGCAGGCAATGCAACTTCGGCTTTGACTGTTTTGAGAAAATCTGCATCCATTTGCAGCGATGGATCGAGGGCAGGTGTCACCAATAAGAGTAAATCTGCATTTCGAGTATATTCGAGTACTTCATCTCGGAGGCTGGCGCGATTCACCTGCTCGTATCCGGGTGTATCCCAGAGCGTTAGCGTTTCCCCATTGGAATCCCAGTGATAACTCTGAATTTTATCAGTGCTGGGCAATACATCAACTTCTGCAAGTTCTGACTGGAACAAAGTGTTAATTAAGCTACTTTTGCCCGCTCCAGTCCGCCCCACCAGTAAAATATTAACGGGTTTTTGCTCTACCGCTTCCACTGGTTCGGCTTGCGCTAAAATATCCCGTAACGTTTGCGTTTTAGTCTGGGTTTTGGGTTGAGGTCGCGCTGGCGTAGATACACTAAAGGTTGCAGGTAAATTGCTACCACTGTAAAGTACAACAGCTTGCCTGCATAAATTTCGCAAAGCCGCTTCCCGTAACAACTGGCTGAGATTTACCAATAATTGCTGATTGGCTTGGTTGCTGTAGCGCTGGCTGGCACGTTTAGCTAATGCTGCGGCTGGGTTGAAAATCCACTGTGCTAATCCCCAAACTTGCATCAACTTACGCGCCGATGGTTCTAGCCGTTGGTATACTTCATAGGCTTGGTATGCTTGCCCCATCGTGACTTGATTGAGGGCTGGCGATAACTTCTGCATCCATGCATCTGTATCATCGATAGTTCCCCGAATCAGCGCGTAAGCTTGGGGAATGTAGATATTCAACAGGGGATATTTGACTTCTGGATGGTAGATATGAGCAACCGAGACAACTAAATCTAGGCAGCGCTGCCAAAAAGTTGACCAGTCTTCCCAAAGGGGCGGGTCATTTTGAGCAGCTTGAAGTGCTTGTTGTAGGGCAGTTTCGGCAACGGCTGCACTACCTGTAAGTGGAGCGGTATTTGCCGCCGAATCGAGTTGACTTTGTACTTGTGCCGCACCTCCCCTTAAAAGCATCGCGGCTTCTACTTGGTCAATTGCAGGTTTTGTCCACCGTACTAAAAACCAGCGCCAACCTAAGAATACTAGGGTAAAAACTGCCCAAATCCAATTAATGCCCCATTCATGGATTTGTAAACCTGCTGCCACTATTAGGAAAATTGCGATCGCAGTGAGTGGAGTTGCTAAGATAACCCATTGCCAAATTTTTAAGCGTATCATTTGTGGGGGTATGAGGTGTAGGATTTAGGGGAAATGTTAACCTATCGTTGAATTCGGAATCGTGAATTTGGAATCGTGAATTTGGAATCCTGAATTTGGAATCCTGAATTTGGAATTCTGACCCCAACTCAAACGATAAGGCGACTTTAAGAAGGGTCGGGGTTTCAACCACCTAGAATCGGATAAAATAATAATATCGATGCAAAAATATCCCGACTTGAAGCAGATGGCTGCTAACGCCTAACTTTTCTCTAATACTTCGACGATAACGGCACAGCTTTGAGGGCAGGTAGTAGGTAAAGAAAATTTACATAGCATTTTATAACTGGACACCTAATTGCTGTCTGTAATTAATTAAGAAGTTTCGTGTTATTGGGTCACAGAATTTCCGAATATGTGTTAGGGTTCCTATTGAAGATTAAATTCGGCTGGTAGTTTGTTTTTTTCAACATTTGTATCTACAGACCTCTCCGGATCTAAATCTCTACACCCTAATGATACTGGAGATTGACTATGTCTATTTACGTTGGTAATTTGTCTTATGAGGTCAAAGAAGATGACCTCAAGCACGTTTTTGCAGAATATGGCACTGTAAAAAGCGTACAATTACCTATGGATCGGGAAACAGGACGGATGAGAGGCTTTGGCTTTGTAGAAATGGGAACCGAAGCTGAAGAAACAGCCGCAATTGAAGCTCTCGATAATGCTGAATGGATGGGTCGTAGCTTGAAAGTTAATAAGGCTAAACCAAAATCGAATGACGGTGGTTCGTTCGGTGGTGGTGGTGGTGGTAGACGAGGAGGGGGAAATAACCGTGGGGGTGGAGGTTATTCCCAACGTTACTAAGCTTGATGGATTAAGAATCTAACTCTAAAGTCTTAAAGGCAGATAAAGAGTCTGCCTTTTTTAATTTTTATCAATGCTATGCAGCTGACCGCGAACGAATTGAATGAAAACTAAGGCAATTTAGTAGGTGATAGGATGACCCAAATAATCGTAGGCGAGAATGAAGGAATTGAGTCAGCATTACGTCGATTCAAGCGACAAGTTTCCAAAGCTGGCATTTTCCCCGATATGAGGAAGAATCGCCATTTTGAAACACCCATAGAAAAACGCAAGCGCAAAGAAGTTGCCAAGCACAGACAAAGCAAGGGTAAGAAACGTTTCCGCAGTACTTAAAATTACCCCTGTTAGTCTCGTTATCCCATCCGCTTGATTTTTATTTACTAGCGGTTGGGTATGCGTTTTATTATATACATTAAAGTTTGGGTATTTGTATATACTACTGAAATAGAATTTTGACCCAATTTGAGGTGCATCTACCGTTGCTATTTAACGTAGATTAAATACAAGTTTTACCTGTAGCATAGATAAAAATTTTGGCATAAAGTTAAGAAAGTTTGACCCACGTATATATAGAAGAGGTTTAAGCGCTTCCGCAGCCGATAAAACTACATTTACACGCTGTGTTTGATTGAGAATAAATCCAAAAAACCCTGTTTCTTTAGGAACCGGGTTTTTTTTATTTTGTCTAATTTAAATAGTGCCACTTATTCATATGGCTACTCAAATGCTTAATTAATATCCTTCAAACCGAGTAAATACGTAGATTTTAAACGTGCCAATCGCTTTTGTGGCAACAAGAATAAATACAATCCGCTCCTGTGCGATTAACGTGTTTATTAAACTGCGTATCGTGTTTGCATCACCATAACCTCACGCAAAAGAGGAGGCATTTAATGCTTTTAGAACCATCTGCTGATTCGCAAGAGTACTTGCTAATCGATTTAAGACACCGATATATCATCGAACGAATTGCTAAAAAATATACCAGAAATACTACTGTTATCTGGGAAGATGCCGCGCAAGCTGCATATACGAAAGTTTTAGAAGCTCTTAAAGCCCAAAGGTTTCGTTACGGAGGCAGAGAGGACTTTTTTCGTTGGGCAACGGTGGTAGCACGGTACGAGATAATAGACTTTGCACGTCGAGAAACTCGTCGTCAGTGCCAAAGTCTTGACCAAATTGTACCAGGAACCGATTTGTCGGTATTGGATACGATTGCCTCGGAGTTGAACTTGTTTGATACTGTCGAACAAGCTGATTTTTTCTCTAACGTTGTCGAGATTATCAAATCGCTCGACCAACGTTTCCCAGAACGTGGATATTTTAAGCTTTGGCAAGGACAAGTTGAAGGTAAAAAGCAAACCCAAATTGCCCAAGAGTTGGGAGTTACCCAACCAGAGGTTTCCAAACGACGCAAAGAATTAGTTGTGCGGATTGCTAGTGAGTTGGGACTGCTGCAACCGCAAGTTGCCAGCGAACAGCACAAACCGAAGCAGCGAAAACGCAGCAAGACGCAGTGGTAACAATTTCTAATAGCTTCCGTTTAAAAATTAAATTACTGAGTTATTTTAAAGTTTATGTCAAACGCTTTCTTTGAGGAATAGCATAGCGCGATCGCACGTTAATTCGATTAGGGTAAATCGCACGTCTTCATTTCCATAACTAGGTAACTATGTGTACTTCCGAATTTCTACGCCATTTGGACAATAAAATACACCCACAACCAGGGGAAATCTGGGAAATTAAGCGGAATCCAGAAATTCCGATTGAATTTAATGTTTTCGATACTGACAAGCTCTATTCGGATGTAGCGCAAAGGTATTTAGCGGGCGATTATCCACAAAAATATGTAATGATTGTTACCGAACCGGAATCGATATCAAGCTCGTTTGTAGAAGTTGGAACTTGGCAAATTATTGATGTAATGGTGTTGTCGGAGGAAACTAATTTTGTTAGCGATATTGATTTATTAATTCCGACTAAAATTTCTGGATTTGAACGCGATTTACTTGCAGAAACTTGGTTGGTGGAGTCGATGCTTGTTTGTAATTTACTCCAACCAACAGGTAAGCGGTTGGCACGACAAATATATGATATTTTGTTAAACGTTCACGATAATTTTCATGGTTTATGCAATGAATTTCCGACACCATCTGAAATTCAATCTTTAGGAATGAAAAGTCAAAAAAATAACGCGCTAGAGAGTAGAAATATTAATATTTTTCACCACCGAGAAACAGCGTGGAGCGATATATTAACTGTTCCAATCGCTTTGTCGCGTCAGTATTTACATGTAAAACTCACAGAAGATATATTGGATGAGACAGCGCGATTGTCACAAGATTTAGAAAAAATAGAATTACCTGAAAATCAGCTACTTGAAACAGTATCTTCTTCAATCTCCCAAGCAAGAGTAGTTCTCAGCCGATGGCTAGAAAATATCATTGATGCTGAATGGAAAATCGTTACAGAAATCCCTCAATTTGCAGTTGCAACTCGCAGCCTCAACCACCAACATCAAATTCCCTCAATCGGTGAAATCCCCACATTAATTCAACAATTATCGTTTGCATCTGAAGAATATCAACGCCGTCGCATTGCCAAACGGTTAAGCGAAATTGCTGCTGGTAACAACGATGCCATTCAAGCATTAGTAAATTTACTGCAAACTACCCAAGACGATGAAACCCTGTGGACAGCCGTTGAAAGTTTGTGGCAAATCGACCCCGGTCATCGGGCTGCGGGAGTGCGACGGGTTAAGTTGGTCGATTTAGGGATACAGCTAGCAGGTGAAGGTGTAGCGTTAGCAGTAGCGTTAGTTTCCAAGGTCAATCAACGTGTTGGTGTATTAATACAAGTTTATCCAACAGGAAGAGAAACGTATTTACCGCCAGAGTTGCAATTAATGTTACTCGATACTTCCGGGAATGTACTGCGAACAGTTAAAGCTAGATTAGCTGATATATACGTGCAACTCAAATTTAGCGGTGAAATTGGCGAACAATTTAGCATTAGGATTGCATTAGGAGAAGCACAAATCACTGAGAATTTTATAATTTAAGAGGGGCGGGTAAACTTGCGATTTCTCTGAACACCTCCGAAAAAGATGACCTATTGCGCTATGGAAAATTATGCCTAATCAGGTCGCAAAAAACCAGCGGTTTCGCAAGCATCAATTAAGAGTTGCAGTCTTGGTGACGAGTCTAATGATACCATTGATATAGATCCTAAAGCCTGTCGTCATGCCTTAATTTTATCGATGGTTGTAATAATTAACTTTCATGAAGCTACATTCACTTTTTTATGCAACAGTCGCTGTTATTTTAGTTACTTCCTGCACCTCACAGGAAAATTCATCGCAGTCACCACCTGATATCGATCGGGTAAATCCATCTATAAAGGAGGTAACTTTAGATAAAAATCTCAAGGTAGTAATGGGTCAAACCATCTATGTCCCTATCTACTCCTACATTTATCATTACGATCGCAAACAGACTTACAATTTAACAGCTACTCTTAGTATTCGTAACACCGCTCTCTCGAACCCAATCATTATTACTTCTGTACGCTACAACAATTCGGCGGGCAAGTTGGTAAGGAAGTATTTAGAGCGTCCTACTCAACTTGCAGCCCTGGCTTCGACAAATTTTGTCATCGATAGTAGTGATAATAGTGGAGGTTTAGGAGCCAACTTTATTGTGGAGTGGATAGCTCAAACAGAAGTTTCTGAGCCTATAGTTGAGGCAGTTATAATTGGTACTTCCTTCCAACAAGGAATTTCCTGGATCAGTCCTGGTAAGGTGATTAAAAGTCAAAATAATCGCTAGTCCAAAGCTTCTGTATCGGGTTCCCCCCGTTGTAGCACCTGGCGCGACAGGTCGTTAAGAGGGTTTGAGAGAGTTTTTGCGTAAGTCCTGTTCAAATCAGAGTTTATTGTTAAATTGATACCCCGATATATTGGAATTTTACGTCTTGAGAAGCATATACTAATATTTAAGTAACTGGTAGATAATTTTTGATTATTACAAATTAAGAATTAACAATTATCTTACTTAATGCCTTTAAACTTTACTAACAAAGACCTTCGAGGTCGTTCTTTTCAAGGCGTAAATCTAATTGGTGCTAACTTTAGCCATGCTGATATACGTGGAACAAATTTTACCGACACCACGCTTATTGATGCAAATTTCAGCCATGCTAAAGCCGGACACCAATACCATCGCATGGTTTTGTTAATGGCTTTTGCTTTGAGTTTGTCGGCAATTTGTGGCTTCGCAGCGGCATTTTCGGGAGTTATCGCTACTGACTTTATATTTTTTGCTGTCAAACGCGGGTTAGAATTTACACTTGTGGCTTCGGGAATTGCCTTGATAACGCTAGCCGTTTTCTGCGTGCTGACTAGCTACCAAGCACTTGAGATTGCCTTGGGTGCTTCTGCGGTAGTCGGTGCTATAGCGATCGCACTTGCGGGTGTAACTGCGCTCGATGGGGTTATTGCGGGTTCGGTTGCAGGGGTTTTAGTCGCTGTAAGTATTGCGATCGCATTGGTAATGGCTGTTGCATTGACGATGACTATAATATTAACGCGCAGTCTAGGTGTAATTTTAGCTTTAATGGCAGTTGCGATTGGTGGAGTTAGTGGGGTGTGGTTGGGTGTAGGGGTGACGAATACCCCTGGTGCAACAACAATTGCAATGATTGTGGGTATTTCGACAGCAATTGTAGGGACATTATTAGGGATTTATTTGGGACGACAGGTATTTATTAACGAAGAAAAATTTGCATTCATTAGGGGGATTGCAATTTCGTTAGCTTCGATAGGTGCAACGAGTTTTAAAAATGCGAATCTTAGTAATGCCAACTTTCACCAAGCAACGCTTACCAATACTGACTTTCGCACCGCTAATCTTACCCATACCGACTTTCATTTAGTAGAAAAACTTGATACTGCTAGGGTCGGTAACACAATTTTAATCAATTCCCAAGTCCGCGAATTACTAGTAAAAAAACGCGGTATCGGAAAATTGTTTGTGGGTTGCAATCTCAAAGGTGCAAATCTGGCAGGTGCTGATTTAAGTGATGCTGACTTCACAACATCAGATATCAGCGAAGCTACATTTGCAGGAGCATATTTAGAAAGAGTAAATTTAACACAAGTTCAAGCAATCAAAACCAACTTTGAAAAAGCTAGATTGACCGCAGCTTGTTTAGAATCGTGGAATATTGACAGTACGACACAACTAGATGAAGTTATTTGCGATTATGTTTATTTATTAAACAATCAATGCGAACGTCGTCCTAGTAGTGGAGTATTTGCACCAGGAGAATTTACTAAATTTTTTCAAGTTGTTTTAAATACCGTCGATTTAATTTTTCGCAACGGGTTAGATTTGCAAGCTTTGTATGCAGCACTCACCGAAGTAAAAACTACAAATCAAGATACGCATTTAGCAATCCGCAGTATTGACAATAAAGGTGATGGAATAGTTGTGGTCAAAGTCGAAGTTACCGAATCAGCTAATAAAAATAAAATTCATTCGCAATTTACGCAAAGCTACCAAATTGCACTCGAAGCTATCGAAGCTAGATACCAAGCTCAATTACAAAGTAAAGACGAGCAAATTAGTTTGTACCAACAGCATCAAGCTGATTTGAAGCAACTATTACAAATGTTTGCACCTACTAGTAAAAAGCTAGTTGAAGGTAAATTAGTTACGATTAAAATTGGGCAAGGTGACTTGAATATAGGTTTCCCTGTCACATTACAAATAGCCCATGAAGGTGCTAACCCATTTGTCGAATGTATCGGACAATTAGCACCAGCATCGGAATTAGTTTTATTGTACAGTCAATGGCAATCGGCTTACTACCGCACTTTGCAAGTAAGTACTCGCTTAGATATTCCCGATACACAAGTTACCAATATTAGCCGTCACAATTTTTTACAAGAATGCGACGAATTAGCAGTAAAATTAAAACAAAATTTAAATTACTGGTTGAATTCCGAAAATTTCAAACCAATCAAAGAAAAACTACTCGAACAACTAATACCCTCGGAATCAATTCGCATCATTATCCAAACTGAAAACCGTTATTTACGAAGATTTCCATTTCAACTTTGGAATTTTTTTGAAAGTTATCGCAGTGCTGAATTTGCACTTGGGAATACTGCATTTAATCGCATTCAAACAATCGCATCCTCAGCTAGCAAAGTTAAGATACTCGCAATACTTGGAAATAGTACGGGAATCGATATTCACGAAGACCAAAAAATACTGCAACAATTACCCAATGCCGAAGTTACCTTTCTAGTCGAACCCCAACGACAGCAAATCAACGATGGACTTTGGTCGCAACCTTGGGATATCCTCTTTTTTGCCGGACACAGTTACACGGATTCCGTTGCCGAAGTTGGAAAAATTTATATTAATAGAAATGATAGTTTAAGTATTTTTCAATTAAAAAACGCACTTCAAAAAGCAATTCAACAAGGCTTAAAACTAGCAATATTTAATTCCTGCGACGGTTTGGGATTAGCACTAAACTTAGCAGAATTGCACATTCCACAAATGATAGTGATGCGCGAACCAGTACCCGATAAAGTTGCCCAAGAATTTTTAAAAAACTTTCTAGCTGCATTTGCCAACGGTCAAACCTTATATCAATCAGTTCGAGAAGCGAGAGAGAAATTGCAAGGTTTAGAAAACGATTTTCCCTGTGCAACCTGGTTGCCAGTGATTTTTCAAAATCCTGCCGAGATACCGCCAAAATGGGAAGATACGATCGAACAAAGATCCCCGACTTCGTAAAAGTCGGGGATCTGAGTCTTTTAAAATAGAGCTTCTGTATAAAAAGTAAATGAACTTTGCCTCAGTGTCGTCTTGCTGTGCCGGCAAGAATAAATCGCACTACAGGCAAAGGAAGGTGTAAGACCACTGCTTTTCCCAGCTTTGAAAAACTTGTGAATCAGACCGTTATGTATAGAAGGACGCGATCGCATTTATTTAGGTTCCCGATGAAAATCTCTTCTTCTCTTCCTCTGTGTCCTACCCTTCGGGAACGCGAAGCGCGTATGCGACTCTGTGATTTATTTTCTCTTTTGAAGGAAAATTTATCTACACCTCGTTCATCCTTAAACTTAGACATGATGTTGGGTGGAACGAAGTGCAACCTAACATCAACGAGACTAGAATGTTGGGTTACGCTGTCGCTACACCCAACCTACCAAAGGCTTTAAGAGAATGTTCTCCTGAATGAGAACGCAATGTCAAGCTGAGATCAAAGCTCTCAGCGCCACACTAAAATCGAATGGCACGCTTGTAAAGCTCAAACTTCTGTATAGTCTCGTTCCCAGCCCGGATAAGGGCTACGTCTTAACTTAGAGCCATTCCACTAAAATCTTCAACAAATTATGCTAAATGTTGTCTCTGTTCTCGATTTAACTCACGCATTCATTCCAAAGATGTTGTCCAAGCCTAAAGGCATTATTATTAATGTTGGCTCAATCAGTATATATTTTTACTCTTAATCTTGTTTTATGTAAGTTTTAGGTAGTTATCAAAAAGACTTGCCTGCACTCCCTCCTACCATTTTTTAGACCCGTCGAACTCACGTTAACTGATATCGCCGAAGCGATTGCGATCGCAATAATTACCGTTTTGAAGGAAAATTTATTTAGTACCCCGATATAATCCAATTTATAAATAAAACTATGGTCGCTCAATCGCAATCGGCTCAAGCTGTAATTGGTATTGCAGTAATTGGAACGGGATTCGGTCAAAAAGTTCATATCCCAGGATTCCAAGCGCACCATCGCACCAAAGTCGTGGCAGTTTACCATCGCAATTTAGAAAAAGCCAAGCAAATTGCTGCTGCAAATAATATTCCCCATGCTTGCAGTACAATTGCTGAAATTGTCAATCTACCTGAAGTTCAAGCTGTGAGTATTTCGACACCACCATTTCTACATTACGAAATGGCGAAAGAAGTACTTAATGCAGGCAAACATTTACTACTTGAAAAACCAGTCACATTAAATGTAGACGAAGCGGTAGAACTTTATGAGTTAGCTCAAGAAAAAGGAGTTGTTGCCACCGTTGATTTTGAATTTCGCTTTGTACCCGGATGGCAATTTTTCGCCGAACTATTATCTGAAGGGTATGTTGGTAATAAACGTCTAATTAAAATTGATTGGTTAGGTGCTTCCCGTGCAGACGCAACCCGTCCTTGGAATTGGTATTCACGTCAAGACCAAGGTGGTGGTGCATTAGGTTCTTTAGGTTCCCATGCATTTGATTATATCTACTGGTTATTCGGTTCGATACGTAGATTAAGCGCCAATTTAACCACTGAAATTGACCAACGGCCCGACCCAACAACTGGAGAATTGAAACCAGTAGATACGGACGATACCTGCATGTTAATGTTGGAATTAGCTGACGGTACACCCTGTCAAGTTTGTATTAGTGCCGTTGTTCATGCACCCCGTCCGCATTGGATAGAAGTATATGGTGATAAGGGAACTTTAGTATTAGGAAGCGAAAATCAAAAAGATTACGTTCACGGTTTTCGCGTTTGGGGAAATCAAGTCGGTAAACCACTTGCAGAAATTGAAATTCCCAACCGTTTTATATTTCCGAAAAATTATGCCGATGGTCGAATTTCGGCATTTCTTCGCATTGTTGATAAATGGGTCGAAGGAATTGACCGAGGTGAAGCTGTATCTCCTTCGTTACGTGAAGGAGTTTATTCGCAGTTATTAATGGATTTATCGCGCAAGTCGGATTATCTCTCAACATCGCTAGCAGTACCGGAATTAAACAGCTTGTTGGGCGATTAGTTAATAGTTAACTAGAATGAAAGATTATTGCTCGGCTCCATTAAAAACGTAAAGGTTTCCGACGTTACCTAAAAATGCATGTAAACTTTCTTGCATAATCACTCCTAATATATTCTAGCCACTAAAAAATGGCAGGTGTAAATACTACACAACAGCCTAGAATTATCTTAATCCTTGAAAAAGTCATTTTTTTACATCCTGTTGATTTTTTAAAAAAGTATGTATTCTCACTTACAAATCATCTTTTAAATCTTTGCTAGTTTCCACGACGTTGAAATTCAATAACATTTGCCAGGATTTTGATGTCGTAGTTATCGAAGAAGTCGTGACCGAGCAATCCAATGTCAGCTTTCGGTGCGATCGCAACTTCCACCTTATTCACAACCGCACCACTCACCGCGATTGTCTCAATCATACTAGTTTTAAATTGTACCTCGCTCCCATCAGCAATACTGGCGTTAATAGTCCCAGAAGGTAGGAGATTCATCGCTTTTGCCATTTCTTCGGTAATTAAAGTTCCGCTCGCACCAGTATCAACAATCATCTCAAATACTTGATTTCCGTTGAAGGTAACATCAATTACCGGAGTTTTTCCGCTGCGTCGCTTAATCGGAACGCGAAATAATCCCGTGTTCGGTTGCGTTACACCGCACAGTTTGCCCAAACTAATAGTCCGACCCGATGACGTGACCATAAAACAGCCACCTGGGTCATTGGCTTTTGCAACAGAAGGTAATAATAAAAACATTAATGCGGGTATCGCCACAATTAACAGCCTCGAATTAGCAAGCATTTGACGCTATCTCCTAAGTAATCATCGACGTTCCTACTCTTAAAATACCCAAATTTATACCCAAAACCAAGCATCTGACTACAAAAACTTGGTGACTATCGATAATCATTCTAAATAAATTAGAACTACGGTAGAGGAAAACGGGTTCATTTCTAATTGGTTTTTCGATATTTATGCCTGTTGGCAACCCAATTATGGGTATCATCATTGCGAAAATGATTGGTATGTCTCAAGGTAATGCACTTTTATTTGCGGTTCTATCTGCAATTTTCTCGTATATTGCAGTTCCAGCAGCAATGCAAATGACTGTTCCCGAAGCAAATCCGAGTTTATACGTTTCAATGGCAGTCACAATTAAGCATGAAAGAAACCCGGTTTCCCCAGACAATCGGGTTTCTCTCTGTTCGCAAATAATTAAGGATTGCAATAACCCATAATATCAAGTTTGGATGATTACTTATAATTAAAGTTTATTTTTGCATGTTGGCTAGGGCTGCGCTACACCCAACCTACTTTTAATTATAAGTGTTTAAGCGAAGTTGATATAAGTCTTTAATTTTGGGAAAATAAAATTAAGATCCCGTAAAATAATAATTAATAATTATAGGCATTATATGTATCATGGCAGCAATGAAAGCTTCACCAGTAAGTAAAAACGCAGGTTCGTTGCGTCATAAAATCAGTAATTTATGGCGTTCTACCTTTAGGTGGTTTTTCGATACACCCGAACGTGCATTAGCAGATGCATACAAAGCTGCTGAGGAAATTAGAAATATTGAAATTGAACAATTTGATGGTAGAAAGATATCGTCGGAGTATGGTAAATACACCGAAAATGTCATGGGTTATTGGCAAGCATCACTCAATAACAAGTTAAAGATTATTAAGATCCGGTTAGCGGAATTTAGTTTGAGTCGTTCGTTGCTCAATTTATCGAATAGTCAATTATTAGAAAAATTAAAATTTATTGATGAAATAGTAACAAAATATTATCTAGAAGATGAAATTATAGACTCCAATCCGGTAGTATCGATTGTAGAACCATCGGTATCTCGTCAACGGGTACAGCCCATAGCAAATGACTTACAAATTAATCCTACCAAAATCCAACAGTCAGTAAAATTAGATTCGGATGGTAAAGCAACATCAGTTAAACCTGTGAGCCAAAAAACAGGGATTTTGCCCAGATCGATTGGTAGAACTTTTAATCGAATTAGAGCCGATTTATCTCCAGGTTCTGAAGATAAATTTGTAGAAAATTACCGTGCGGCAAAGAAACAAACCCAAATTTCAGTCAAATTTTTAGTGATGTTGACAGTCATTCCCCTACTGACACAGATACTATCTAAAAATTTGTTGTTTAGTCCGATAATTGAGCGGGTACGGGGAGAAAATAATCCGCAAATTTTTCTAAATTATGCAATGGAAGATGAAGCGTTCGGCGAATTGAAAATATATGAAGAAGGCTTAAAATTCGAGCAATTTATTCAAGAAGCCCCGTCGTTAACAACCGAAGTCATTGAGCGAAATGTTAAAGAAAAAGCATCCGAATTAGCATCAGAATTTCGTGCTAAAAGTAGTAGCGCCATTAGTAATGTCTTTGCTGACTTGGTTTCGTTGATTGCGTTTGCAATTATTATCGCTACTAGTAAGCGCGAAATTGTTGTTGTGAAGGCATTTATGGATGACATTGTTTATGGTTTAAGTGATAGTGCGAAAGCGTTTTTGATTATTTTGTTTACCGATATTTTTGTTGGTTTCCACTCTCCACACGGTTGGGAAGTGATTTTGCATTCTTTAGCAGAACACGTAGGTTTACCTCCCAGTCATGATGGGATATTTTTATTTATCGCTACATTTCCTGTGGTATTAGACACGATATTTAAATATTGGATTTTCCGTTACCTCAGCCGTTTGTCACCTTCGGCATTAGCGACTTTGAAGGAGATGGACGAGTAGGGGAGAGTGGGGGGGAAGAAAAAAATATACCTTTGCTCCTGCAAAAATCCCTCTAAGTCAAAAACTTAGACTAAAATAGGAGTCTCACTTTTTGGGTGGAGTTGGTAAGACTCGCGTAGCTCTGAATAACGATGAATGCATTAGATTTAGTTTATACCCCTGCATTGGAGTTAGCGGATTTAATCCGCAGGCGCGAAATGTCGCCGTTAGAGTTGGTGGAAATATATTTAGAACGAATTTCGCGCCTAAATTTACAGTTGGGAAGTTATTTTACTGTTACAGCAGAACAAGCGATCGCAGATGCGAAAGCAAAAACTGAGGTATTATCTAGAACGGATGAATTGCCGCCATTTTTTGGCGTACCAATTTCAATTAAAGACCTAAACCCGGTTGCTGGCATCCCTTGTACCTACGGAACAAAGGCTTTAATAAACAATATTCCTAATTATGAAGATAATGTTGTTGCTAAGATTCGACAAGCTGGATTTATTATTCTGGGTAAAACCGCAACATCAGAATTAGGTTCTTTTCCTTACACAGAGCCTACGGGTTTTCCCCCGTCACGCAACCCCTGGAACCTCGAATATACATCGGGGGGGTCGAGTGGTGGTGCGGCAGCTGCCGTTGCGGCTGGGTTGTGTCCGATTGCCCAAGCTTCAGATGGAGGCGGTTCGATTCGCGGTCCGGCAGCTTGTTGCGGTTTGGTTGGTATAAAACCATCGCGGGGTCGGGTTTCGCCATCTCCAGCAGGGGATCGATTTAGCGGTATTGCGACGAATGGTCCCATTGGACGAACTGTCGCCGATGCGGCGGCTTTATTGGATGTAATATCTGGGAATATGACTGGCGATTCTTACTACTTACCCAAACCGGAAGTCTCATTTTTGACAGCTAGTAAGCAAACACCTGCTAATTTGCGAGTTGCCTATGCTACGAGTTTTTTCCCGATTGGTGAAGCTGGTAAAACCTGCAAACAATCCGTTTTGAATACTGTAAAATTGCTTGAGGAGTTGGGACACACCGTTGAGGAAAAATGTCCCGATTTTAGTGGTTTGATAGAACCGTTCCAAGTTATTTGGCGAACTGGAGTTGCTGCATCGGGTATTCCCTTAGAAGCGTTGCAACCAGTAAATCGATGGTTACTATCAAAAAGTGACAGTGCGGTTGATTATGTCAAAGCTGTGTCTCGAATTCAAGTAATTTCGCGGGAAATAGCTAGTTTTTTTGACGATTTTGATGTATTGGTGCTACCCGTGTATCTACATTCCTGCATCCGCGTCGGTGAATGGGCACATTTAAATCCCGAAGAAGTCTTCCAAAATATCGTGCAGTGGGTTGCACCATGTCCTCCAGCCAATGCTACCGGACAACCTGCTTTAGCACTTCCCACTGGTTTCGATCGTCTCGGTTTACCAATGAGCGTGCAAATTATTGGTAAGCCTGCTGCTGAGTCTACTTTAATTAGTTTGGCAGCACAACTCGAAGCCGTAAATCCCTGGATTCACCATCGTCCCAATCTGGGTGATTGTGTTGAATGTTAATTGTTTTGTTACTTTTTGGATTGTGCTTTTACATATAGGGTAAATAATGCTTATCGCGCAGAGGCAAGAGAGACGCATTAGGCGCTTCGTCTTCTTGAATCATTACTCGGTGCATTAACTACTGTTGAAATGCGCCGTGCCCTTTCTCGCATGGTTAGACGTAGAAATTAAGCTAACGGTTTGAGCATCTAACCGTTACATTGTTTACCTTGGGGGGTAGCATCGGGGTAATAGGTAACAATAGCACTTT
>CAXTCQ010000111.1:23644-24774 GCA_964242965.1 uncultured Calothrix sp.
TTACATTGTTTACCTTGGGGGGTAGCATCGGGGTAATAGGTAACAATAGCACTTTCTTTTCTCACGAAAACACTCTTGATAGTCCTTCCTGTTTCCGTATCGCGCACGTTCAATATACAAGCACCCTCAAGATTTCCCTGATTCTTGAATGCCCTCGTTGCGTCTACTAACATTTCTTCAGCACTGCTTAAATAGCCGTAGCCTTTAATAACATCTGTAACCCTACGTTCGCCCTGCCTAATTTCCACGCCCATTGTATAAATTACACCAGGAACAACTTCTTGACGCTGTTGGTTGTTGGGCAATCTGCCACCAATACCCTGATTTTGCAACTGCAAATATCTCCCGTAAAAATGTAAGCCACCGATATCGTTGGCATTATATATTTCACCGCAAAAAATATGCTCAAACCCTTTGCGTTTTGACCAAATATTCGTTAAATCTTGGAGAAAATCAGAAGGTCGCTTGCGTCCGGGACGTAATTCACCCCTAGTTGCTTGTTGCACCTTCTGCAATACATTGGGGTGGGTTTGTAAAAGTTGTTTGAATTGATTGGGGGTGACTGTTGAACCGAATGCACCGCAGGTTTTGAGTACTGCTTCATCGAATGCATTTAACTGAGGTGGTGGTGGGGTAATATCAAGTTGCTGTCCGGATGGAAAACCGACAGGAACCGGATTATTTTCATTATCGAAAAAAGGTAATAGTTTTTGATTTGGTGCTGGTTGGGCAACAGTTGGAAGTTGCAACGAGGATGTTAGCAGTACTAAAACTCCTGCTGTGCATTGAGTAAGTAAAGGCATCCGATTTGCTAGCAGAAATTTACACAATTTAAGAAGTGATTTCATCGTCATGACTACAAGTATGTAGGAACACAGGTATATTTTAAATCATTGCAAGATATTAGGTTGATGACTATCTGCCCAATTTATAAATAAATTGTAGGGTGTGTTACGGCTTCCGTAACGCACCGAAAACCCACCTATTTACGGTTTGTGTAGCGCTGACCGAAATAATTCAAATTTCAAAATAGATTGTAGGTGCGTTACGACGAAGCGTAAGATCGCACCCTACGGAACTTAGGCTTTTTTCAACCAACTGAACATTGCACGCAAATCTTTACCGACTTC
>CAXTCQ010000112.1:0-17077 GCA_964242965.1 uncultured Calothrix sp.
CAAGCTTTGCAAAGCAAGTTGCAGCGGTTGCGAACCAAGTTGACCTGTGATATTCGCATTTGCGGAAACATTACCAATATCAACGGGAAGCGAAACATTAAAAGTTTGTGCGACTGGATTGCCTGGTAAATCAGCTAATTGCAAATTAACATTGACTTGACCTGCTTTTCCTAACCTAACCTCACCACCTCCTGTAACCTTACCTCCTAATGTTGGTATTGCTTGGAAATTGGCAATTGTAATATTCGGTGTAATATTCGGTGCAGTCCCAGATGTATTAACGCGGAAGTTACTGCTAATATTATTAAATTGAAAGCGGTCAATTTGAGTAGTTTGAATCGTGTTGAAGCTTCCAGTTACAGTTGGCTGTTTAACATTTCCCTGTACTAGGAAATTAGCTTGCACTATTCCAGCAGTTTTTACAGGTAAACTCGTATTTACAGTATTTAAAATATTTGCTAAAGCAACTGGCTTGACCTGACCGGAAATATTAATACCTGCTTGAGTATTTAAAGTTCCGTTAACCTGCAAAGGAATTTTACCGTAGCTGGTATTTACATTGTCAAAGGCTATTTCTTGACCTTGAAAATTTAGCCTTCCTTGAATATTATTTAATTTTTGAGGGATATTATTAACTTGAGCGGTAATTTGATTAAGATTTGCAGTTCCATTAATTGCAATTTTCGGTTCATTCTGTTCCTGTAAATCAACTGCTAAATTAGCATCTACAGTTCCAGCTTGTACAACAAGTGGTACTTTAACTAATTTAGTAAGATTAGTCGCTACAAAATTCTCTGTCTGAACATTTAAGCTAATTTTTTGCGAATTAAATTCGGCTTTGCCAGCAATTTTAACTCGACCTCCATCACTTGGTAAAGTATCTGCGTTAAAAGTAATTCCCTGATTGTCAGGTAAAATTTGGGCAGTTACTCCAACTTGATTGAGCGTTACCGAACCATTCGATTTAGGAAACGGAACTAAAACTACATTTCCATTGCTAACTCGAACCGTATCCAATTCAGTTCTAAATACACCAGCTCCTTTTGCCTGTGTTTTAATAGTAGTAGAAATCCAGCGACTATCTTTATCCTGTTCAATATAAACATCAGGTTGAACTAAAGTTACATTTAATGTCAAAGTTCGAGTCAGCAGAACTTGTAAAATCGAAAATTGCACATCTACTGCTTTTGCGACTACTTTATCTGGGTCAGTAGCAGTCGCAGGTACTGATAGCGAATTAAACCTCAAACCAGTAAAAGTAACACCCTCAACTTTTCCGAGTTCAACAGGTCGTCCTAATAACTGCTTGAGGTTTGCTTCAACTAATGGTGCTAAATCTTTATTAATAAAATTCCAAACCCACCAGCTACCACTAGCAACTCCAGCTAGTAATACCACACCCAAAACGATGCTACCACGTCGCAATAGTTCAAGCCACAAACGGCGGTTAGGAGTCTGTGGCTGGCGTTCCGGCTGTGGAGATTGTGTCATATTATGTTAAAAAATATACTTATTAGCCGAGATTTGTTAGCTTCTGTGAATGGATAATATTATATATATAAAAGCCTTCCTATGTATCTACCATAAGAACGGTTAAAATTTATATCAAAAGTATGAAAATTCTCAGACGCTCAAAGTTATTCGAGTATTTTAAATTACATTTTCTGCTTGGTAGGTGTGCCAATCATAGCTATGGTTTTTAACTTTTACCCTTTATTTAAGCCATGATTATTAAAGACTGTCCCTTTGATAAATAGTCATTTTTATACTCAAGGGAATTGGTGTGGATATTAACCAGCAAAAACAACAATTTAGTAACACTTATTTACAAGCAATAACTACTGTTGCAGGTTATTCACTTTATAAACCGTTTGTAGATGACGACAGCGTGGACTGGGGAATTGCCGCAAAAGGGGGGGAAGGCATTGTTCGCTCACCACGATTGGAATTACAGTTAAAATCAACATCAAAGGATGTCCTTGAGAAAAAAGTTATCCGCTACCCGCTCAAACTAAAAAACTACAATGATTTGATTTTAACTGAATATGCAACACCAAGAATCTTGGTTTTGGTTTTAATCCCTGAGAACTTGACGGACTGGTTAAAACAATCCGAAGAAGAATCATGCTTGCGATACTGTGGATATTGGGTATCTCTACGAGGAATACCACCAACGAAAAACACAACAAATATTACCGTTACTATACCTAGAAGTAATCAATTTACAGTTGCTACTCTTCAATCAATTATGCTCCGTATTAGCCAAGGAGAACAGCCATGAAAGTTATAGTCCGCGATGTTGAAATTTTCAAGAATATTGAACTTGAGCATTTACGCGATTACATAGAATTGCAAGGCTTTAAATTTGACAGTCCGTTTTTAGATAATGCCACAATTTGGCTAAAGCAAGAACCGCAGCGAGGTGAGGAAAGAAATTTTACTACCTAACCGCGAAAATTTAGGTGATTATGTCTCTCGTATTAGTGAAGCTGTGGAAACCCTTGCTTTAGTAGAAAATCGCTCGCAGTTGGAAATTATTGGCGAACTTATTAGCAATTATCCCAACATTACTATTCAAGGAGTAGTAATACAAATAGCTGAACCCAATGGTGATATTTTAAGCGGGGATATTACATTACTTGGCATCGTTGTTGATAAACTACGTCCAATAATGACCTCACTTATAGACCATGAATACATCAGAGCGATTAAGGCATATGCTGAACGCTTACCAGTGCTTTTAACAGGAGATTTAATTAGAGAAGATGGCAAGTTTATTTTAAAAAATCCTCGCCATTTTCGCCTCGATCAACCAGAACATTGAAATAATTTGTAATTTACTTTAACTCGTAGCAAGAAGGATAAGGTTAAAAGTCGTGCATTGCCCCTCTTAACTTTTTCCAGGGACGTTCAGAAGTTCGGGAACTGTCACAAATCGATAGCCTTTTGCTTTCAATCCGCTAATAATTTGCGGTAAAGCTTCTACTGTTCTGCGTCTGTCTCCTCCACCATCGTGCATCAGTACAATTCCCCCCGGTTTTGCGTCTCTTAAAACATTCTTCACAAACACTTGGTATTTGGCGCGAGGGTCGGTATCGGCAGAAGTTTGGGACCACATTACAACTGCGTAATTCTGACTTTTAGCATATGCTGCTAACCCGTTATTTAAATAGCCTCCAGGGGGACGAAACAATGTAGTTTTTACTCCCGTAGTTTTGTAAATCAAATCTGCTGTGCGGTCAATTTCGCTTTTAGCTGTGGCTGCATCCATCTGTTTATACCAGTGATGCCAGGTGTGATTCCCAATCGCGTGACCTGACTCTACAACACGTTTGGCAATTTCTGGATTCTCTTGTAGCGATGTTCCTACCCAGAAAAAAGTCGCTTTTATCTCATTTTCTTTGAGTATATCCAGCATTTGAACGCTGGTATCTTTCCACGGACCATCATCGAAAGTTAATGCTATGACTTTATCATTATTTGGTACTTCGGCTTTATAGAGCGTTTTCCCTTGGTATTGAGCCGGAGGGGAGAAACTGAGGTTTCGCGGTTTGGGTGAGGGTGATGGGGTTTGCAAAGTACTTGTCGCTAAAACTTGGCTTTGAGACACTTTACTCTGTAAATGCTGTGTTTTCGCAGCATTATTACACGCTGTAATACAACAAACACAAAATACTAGGCTTGCGATGCGGAAGCCGCCACTGGGAGCGATCGCTATATCAACAGACCGCTTCTTACCGAACATGGCAATCCACTTCAACACAAACTTGTTTCTCACGCCATTCCTCACAATACTTACCCAGATCGTAAGCTACATTTTTCTAACTACAAATATATTACATGCTTAAAAGCCAGTCTCCGCAAGCTTTCCAATTATCCTAAAAAAACTTTTCCAAACCCCTTGACAGTTTGTGTAGTACGAATGTAGCATGAGGTCATGAAGCAAAAGAGAAAGCTTCGAGCTAAGGAGAAAAGCCAATGTACTACATATCAGTAGCGCAGAGGGACTGGAGCAAACCAGTGTCTCCAGCAAGTAGAAATCGAACTTCTGAACCATCTGAAATCGAGAAAGAAATAGCAAAATCTTCTAATTTTGCGTCCCTCAAAACACAAGAATATATTCGTAACGCACAACGGGTTTACTTCATCGAGCGGCGAATATTTTCTTAAAAGTTTTTAATAGTTGAAAGTAATTTATCTGAACCATGAAAACTGAATAAGACGAATAAAGAATGGGCAAGTTCACCAAAACAATCTGCGCCTAATTGTTTCCCAAACTTTTAGGTACAGTTTCCAAAACATGGGGGTGTAGCTCAATGGCGCTTTGCATTCCGTTGTCTGCGGAAATGTTGCGGGTATCCTTCAAGAACGCCTTTGGCGAACAAATCCCGTCACCCTCGTTTTGGCGCTATCGACTAATGGTGAAGTCGTTGGTCTTTCAAGCCGAAGATACGGGTTCAATCCCCGTTAGCGCTATCAACAATTTCTGAATTGTTGAAATGAGGCTGAGTAGCCAAGTGGTTGAAGGCATTGGTCTGCAAAACCGACATCGTGAGTACCCTTCGGGAAGGCTTCGGACATCGCAGTGTAGCTTAACGCAAAGCCCCAAGCTCATAACTTGGTCGATGCGGGTGCAAGTCCCGCTGCTGCTACCATTACATGGGTCGGCTCACCTATTGGCGTGGGTAACTCTCTGTAAAAGAGCCGCTTTTGCATTGCAAGTTCAATTCTTGCCCGACCCACTGGGGAGAGGTGGCTGAGTGGCTCAAAGCGTCCTCCTGCTAAGAGGAAACGGATTTAACAATCCGTCGAGGGTTCAAATCCCTCTCTCTCCGTCTGATTTGTAGAGACGTTACATGTAACGGAGCCACAAGAAGTGCGCGGGTTAAGAGCGCCATCGCAATGTGGCGTTCTCTGTAATCAAAAATCTCACGAGCATGTGGTGTAACTGGATAACACGCCGCTCTACGAAAGTGGAGATTTGGGGGTTCAAATCCCTCCATGCTCATTACATGGGAGAGATGTTGGAGTGACTGATTCGTGATGCAAAAATTAAACCAGTTCACTGCATAACACCCATCTCTCCTTCTTTATTCCCCGGTAGCTCAATTGGTTAGAGCGTTCTCTTGATAAGGGAGAGGTCGTCGGTTCGATTCCGACCTGGGGGACTGTTTAAAGAGCAATTAAAAAGTGAATGAATCCCTCAGTAGCTCAGTTTGTAGTAGCGTCTGTTTGAAACACAGAAGGTCGTCGGTTCAATTCCGACCTGGGGGGCTTTGTTGCCAGATAGCTCAGTCGGTAGAGCGTTCCTCTGTTAAAGGAAGGGTGGCAGGTTCAAATCCTGTCATCCCGATTTCATGGGCATTTGGCAGAACGGTTATGCACCCGGCTTTTAACCGGTACAACACAGGTTCAACTCCTGTAGTGCCCATGTTTTTTACTACATACCCCTGTAGCCCAATTGGAAGAGGTGCCAAGCTTAGACCTTGGTTAGTGCTGGTTCGATCCCAGTCAGGGGTATTTGATTCTCCTTGATTTCATGTGGTGTTTGGAGCCATAGAGGTAGCGGCACTTGTTTGTGGAACAAGTTATAGCGGGTTCGACCCCCGTCAGACACCCCTCAATGGAAGCTGTCCGGCATGGACGAGGACACCGCCTTGAAAGCGGCTGCGGTTAAAACCCGTCGAGAGTTCGATTCTCTCAGCTTCCGTTTTTATTGATGTAGTATCGCTTTTAGGAAGATAACCGCCGACAGTTGTTGGGTTAAGAGATACATTTTGTAGTACATAATATAATATAGTAATACTGCTGAAAAAAATTTATGCAGACTGTAGTAATGCGTCCGTTTACGCATGAGAACGATTTGAATAGGATTGCTCACCTCATTAACACTTGCTATACGGTTGATGAAATAGATAACAGTACTTCTGTTACAGAGTTGCGAGAAGAATTTGATACTCCTTCGATTAATAAAGCGAAGGATTTACGATTATGGGAAAATGAGTCAAGCGAATTAGTTGGTTTTGGGTCTTTGTGGATTACTGAACCAAGCAAAGTAATTGATGGGTTTCTCGATTTCTACGTTCATCCCGATGCGCGTGGTGGTGATTTGGAAACGCAAATTATTGGCTGGGGTGAAGTACGAATGCGTGAAGTTAAGCACGAAAGAGCATTTCCTGTTAAATTGCGTGTTGGTACTAGAGATACTGAAACTAACCGGATTGTAATTTTGGAAAATCATGGTTTTGCATCCGACCGTTATTTTTTCAAGATGGAGCGAAGTCTTACCGAACCAATACCAGAACCCCAGTTTCCTAAAAGTTTTATACTGCGATGTATGAACCCTGAAGAAGATGTCGAAGCATGGGTTGATTTACATAACAACTCATTTATTGACCATTGGAATTTTCATCCGCTAACATTGGAAAATCTAAAGCATTGGCTCAAAGAAGCTTCTTACCGTGCAGATTTAGATTTAATCGCTGTGACTGGGGATAATACTTTCGCCGCTCATTGTTACTGCCATATCAATAGCGAGAAGAATACACGAATGGGACGTAAGCAGGGTGTAGTGGAGATTCTGGGTACGCGACGAGGTTTTCGGCGGATGGGGTTAGGGAAAGCCATGTTGCTCGCAGGGTTGCATCAACTTAAGAAAGCTGGAATGGATACAGCTAGACTTGGTGTCGATGCGGATAATCCTAGTGGTGCGTTGCGGTTATACGAGTCGGTTGGGTTTCGTAAAGTTCGCACGAGTATAAATTATGTATATGATGTGTAATGTTCTTAATATCGCCTTTTCTCGACTTTATTGCTGTCTTCTTCGAGTCAGGCAAGATTGTAGCATGATTTTTATTATTACCTAAAAAATTTGATTCTATCGTCAAAAGGCACGGCAATCCCGTGCTTTTTGCATTGATTGCGTATAAAGGGGGACATTATATTATAAAAATACCAAATTTGCACTGCTCTATCTTTAGATTGATTCAAGTCTAAATATACTTTTAGCAAATCTCAGTCTACAGATTGATACAAAATCAATTATTTTTTTGTAGAACATTAATAGGCGTAATTTGAGTAATGTCTAATTAGCGGATAGTAATCAAGTATCAAAAAAGAAAGTTTAGCTCGATTCTCTTGAGCGTTGAACTTGCAGCTATATCACCCGGCTTACTTTTTTCATCTAGATTACTCGATTACAGTTACTCAAAAATTAATCGAAATACATATCGATTGGGTTAACTAGAGTGGTATGATTTCGACTTAGGTACGGCGCTGTTATATTGCGTCACCTATCAAAGTAAAATCTTTGATGATTTTAGGTTAATAAAATATTGGGAGGAGATTTGATGAAAATGTTTGCTTCTGTGTTATCATTTGCACGTTCAGTTCGCGCTATCCTTGTAGTCGCTACTTGTGCTTTATTAATTTTCTCAAATGCTGTTCCTGCTTTTGCGATTGAGAGTTATCAAAGCAATGTTAAAGAAGGCGAGACTCAGTTACTAGAAACCCAAAAGCGCACCGACGAAGTTTCGAGATACGCACCTGGCAATCCTAATTTGCAACAAACTCAAGAACGTGCAAATGAAGGATTAAATGAAATTCAGGGTGATGCAGATATTGATAAGATGAAAAACCCTGAAAATTCTCAAGAAGCCGTTACGGTGGAAGATGAAGTAAATAATTTGTTGAAAAAAGTGACTGGTAAAAAGTAATCTATTTCGACTCGATTGCAGTTTTTGAAGATTTTGAGAAGAATATAACTAACTTTTGTTTGATTGAATTAAATTTTAAATAAGTTAGTTATTAACTTATTAATAATTACTTATCTTGGTAGTGAAAACTATCAAGATTTTTTTTGGAAAAAACGGACAAGTCGGTAGCTTGATGAAGGGATATTTATTCTACGCGGTCGTAAAATATTTTTAATATTATTCTAATTGAGGGTTGACAATCGAAAAAAATAAAAAATTTTGTGAATTTGAGCATATTTCTTATATTTGCGTTATAATACGCGGCTCCATTGATTTTTATTTAAACAATATTACCTTGGGTTGATGTTGTTTGATGATGAAATAGGCGAAATTAGGGGAGAAGAGAGTTTAGGACGAAGTGACAATGCGTAGATTAAACATTGGTTTGACCGAAGAACAACGCCAAGGTGTTGCTGAACTGTTAAATAAAGATTTGGCAGATGCCTATCTACTGTTAGTTAAGACCAAAAAATACCACTGGGATGTAGTCGGACCTCAATTCCGCACTTTGCACCAACTTTGGGAAGAACAGTACATGGCATTGACTGAAACAATTGATTCTATTGCCGAAAGGGTTCGCACATTGGGTGGATATCCTATAGGCTCAATGGAAGGATTTTTAAAAGTTGCATCGCTTAAAGAACATGCTGGTAATGTTCCAATTGCAACAGAAATGGTTTCTAGTTTGGTAGATGACCACGAACAAGTTATTCGCAACTTGCGCGAACATATCGACCAGTGCAGCGATAAGTTCCATGATGAAGGAACTGCTGATTTCTTGACTGGAATCATGGAAGGACACGAACAAATGGCTTGGATGTTGCGCTCGTTCATCGAAGGTCAGGCATTGCAACCTGATGGCAAACAAGTCAATGAAGTAATGAAATCTCCTGTTGGAGTGTAGTGGAATACATGAGATAGGGTTGCCTAGCAAGGGATTATCTCTGCGTTAAATCTTTTGTAAAGGCAGCTATTGTAAATTTTTAGAGAAGGGTAAAGGAAAGGTAATTAATATTGCTTTCACCTTTGCCCTTCTGCGTTTTTCATCCCTTGAATTTTGTGGTTATCGAATCGCGTCACTTTAATTACGGTAATTTATAACTCGCTACCCGTATAGTTAACTGACCTTGACGGGGGTCGCTACTAAAAATAAATGCCCCTTCTTCCTTTTCTTGACTTGACAAAAAATCAATTTGCTGCTCGCCCGTTTCTTCAAGATTTTTACCTTGTAACTCGGCTAATATTTGTACAGATTCGACAGTTTCACCACCACTATTAACAACTTCAAATGGTACGTAATATTTTCCGTTAACTTCCCGAATAGTTTCTTTTTGGGTGACACTAAGAATTGGTGGTTGTTGCTTGCTACTACTAACTCCTGTATATATAACTAAACCAATAATTACTGTTAAGACCGATGTTGCAGTACCAAAAGTAATCCATTCTGCTAGAGTTTGTTTTGATTGTTGCTGCTGTTTTTTCGCATCTTTATCTTCACTTTTACTCATATTACTCATAATGCCAACCTTCCTGCTGCACCACCAATACTTGCAGGTAATGCTAGTAGTAAAGAATAATCAAGCCATATTGTCCAAGGGTCATTAAAAGACAATTTTTGAAAGAACCATAGCATAAAAGCAGCAGCAACTAATGAAACTAAATACGATGCGATAGTTTCGCTTGACGGTCGTTGAAAAATTCCCTTTTGCTGTCTGCGTTTTTGCTGATTGGAAAAGCCAGCTTCAAAAACGATAGCGTAACTAATTAATAATGATGTGATGATAACAATTAACAACCAACCTGGTGAAACTGCTGCTGCAAGCATTGGAATTTCATCGGTAGGTGCAATATTGAATGCAATCACGGTTGCACCAATCAACGTTCCACCGATATCACTCAAGGTAGCGTTTAATTCATCAGATTTATTTTCACCGTGATTTGGCTGAGTATCGTTACGTCCTTCTGAAGTGCCGTTGCTATTATTTCCTAAAAATTGATTTGCTAATGCGACACCAAGGGAGAATGGTACGCTTTCAAAAATAACTTTACCGAGTGATTCTTTTAAGAAGCTGTCAGGTGTTAATTCACGCAATAGGATTAGCATAAATGCAGAGCATAATAATCCTATCGCCATTGATTCTACCGTATTAATTACAGCTTCATAAGGTAAATTAGTGGTTTTATATTTTCGGAATCCTTCGGTACGGTTAAGTAAATAAACGACTACAAAAGTCAGCGCGATCGCAGTTAACATCGTTCGCGGTTTAGCTAGCGACCCAATCCACCACACTTCCATCGTGTAAAGCAATGGAATGCCGAATAAAAATCCACCACAAGCACCGCGAACAATATCATTTATTTCACTTAACCACATTTTATATTTAAAACTGCTTATACTTAAGTTTTCTTTATTCTAAAATAAATTTTACCAGACTCTAAAAATTATTTTTTATAAGGATAATAAAATTAACAAAATGATAATAGGGTACAACATGGCTGTTGTACCCTTAATAAATGCTGTAGTTAAACTACAATTATTTTCGATTCCCAAACTTTTAATCGATGCCTCCACCAGAGATTCAAATAGTAGAGTATGTTAACAGACGTAAAAAGAATTTGGATATAGATGGTTTAATTTTGATGCTTGATTAGTGTTTTGCGCTCGATTATACTGCATTTCTGCGAGTCAACAAACCCCAGACGAAAATAGCGACTAAAGCACCAAGGACTGCAACGAATAATCCGGGAATGCTAAGTGTAGCTGCTGTTAGATTTAAACTACCTGTAGTGAAGAAAGTAACTAAGCTACCTCCAACGAATGCACCGATAATACCTAATATCATGGTCGAAAGAAATCCACCACCTTGGCGACCGGGATAAATAGCTTTAGCAATAGCTCCGGCAATAATTCCTAAAACAATCCATGCTAGAAGATTCATAATTTAGTTCCTCGAAGTTGTTTCTTGTTATATTTAATATACCAATTCGATTTGAGTCTGTCGTCTACCAAGAGTTATAAGTCGTTAAGATGGTATGTTAGTTATTTGAAGTAGAAAGTCAACTTTTGACTCTTCATTTCTCAGCCTTACAGCGTTTTTAATGTGTAGGTAGGTATTTTTTTAAGGTTTAATATCAAGTTCGGCTGAGTTATTTAGAACAAAACTTTACTTGAATAGGGGGTAGTTAAGAGCGTTCGCGCAACTACGAGCCTAATTATAAGTTCCTGGGAAAAGGAATAAGAACCAAAACCCCAACTTATTCAAGAAGTCGGGGTTCTGGTTCTTTTTATCTCTACAAAATTTGTATGTATTGCAATGGTATGAAATTTTATATTAATAAACCATTAACAACAGCATTTATGCTACTAGACCCGAACGAAGTGCGCGAACTGCGGCTTGCGTGCGGTCATCAGCACAGAGTTTATTGAGAATATTACGAACGTGGGTTTTGACTGTACCAACGGTAATGTAAAGTTTTTCGGCGATTTGCCCGTTACTACATCCTGCAACAATTAATTCCAAGATTTCGAGTTCGCGTTGTGTTAACGGGTAAGTTTCCAGAACTTGTTCGTATTCGCTGTCAAGTGCTTCGATTTTGACAGTTTTGGGTTGGTTGGGTGCTGCGGTTTCGGGGATGACATCGCGCATTTGACGCAATACCACATTTGCGATCGCAGGGTCAATCCATGAGTTACCAGCAAAAGTCGCTTGGATTGCTTCGGTCAACTTATCGATACTTGTATCTTTCATATAATACGAGTCTGCACCGGCTGCAAATGCTGCCAAAACTGCATCCTCGGTTTGGTTCATCGTCAGAACCAAAATTTTTGTCAAAGCGTCCGGATTATCGGCTTGAAATTGGCGAAACCTGCGCGTTAATTCAATCCCATCCATATCGGGTAAACCGATATCGACAACTGCTACATCTGGTTTTGTTGTTTCTAAAAGTTTTAAACCTTTAGTGGCATTGGCTGCTTCACCAACAACTCGGAGTGAGCTATTCGACTGGAGTGCAGCTTTTAGCCCCATACGTGTCAAGTCGTGATCTTCAATTAGAACAATACTTATTTCACTCATCGCTATACTCACTTTTTACCGATTGTATCAGTTGTAAACTGACTAATGGGGTAATATTTTTATTATTTTTCAACCCTTACGATAGATGATATTACAACAAAGCTGCATCCACCGATAGAAATAAGGAGACTGTGTGAGTATTATTACTTTCTCTAAATAAAATCTAGCTTGGGATGTATTGCAATAGTGCTAAAAATTGTTAAATATCAATATTATATTAAGTTCTCGCAATCCTTAAAAGAATCTTACAGATTGAATTTTAGCGACATATTATGTATTTAAGTAAAATTCATCTGTAAGCACATCGATTAAAAGAAATAAACAGATAAAATCATTGATTTTACGTTAGAGAACTGTAGAACCTACAGTCTTTAGGATTTGACGCACTTGTTAGCAAAGAAGCGTTTTAACCATTTTCACAAATATGGTTATCATTGTTTTCAAGAAGAAATTTGCACAAACGTTAAGTTAAATAACTTAATTCTTCATTTGATAATTGAAGTTAGAGCTTGAAGTCACTTCTGTAAACAGGTTTCAGCAATTTTAGCGCGAATAATAACTTTCATTTCTCCACTCCATTGTCCGCTACAAGAATGCGCGAAAATCAGAAGCGTTAATAAACGAGCGCTATTTGGTTACGGTGGTTGATGATTGAGAAATGCCACTTAACTTACTGCTAATTACTAGATGTGCTTACGCATTAAAGGGAGAAAATCTAAATGAAACTAGCTTATTGGATGTACGCAGGCCCCGCGCATATTGGCACGTTACGAGTTGCCAGTTCATTTAAAAACGTCCATGCGATAATGCACGCTCCCATCGGCGATGATTATTTTAACGTCATGCGCTCGATGTTATCGCGGGAGCGCAATTTTACCCCGGTGACAACGAGTGTAGTTGACCGCAACGTACTAGCACGCGGTTCCCAAGAAAAAGTCGTCGATAATATCACCCGTAAGGACGCAGAAGAACACCCCGACCTAATTATTCTCACTCCTACCTGCACTTCGAGCATTTTACAAGAAGACCTCGCCAACTTTGTCGAACGCGCATCGATTGACGCGAAAGCGGATGTCTTGCTGGCAGATGTCAACCATTATCGTGTTAATGAACTGCAAGCAGCCGATCGAACTTTACTACAAATCGTCGAGCTTTACATCGAGAAAGCACGGAAAAAAGGGGAACTTCCCACAGCAAAAACCGAGAAACCCTCAGTTAACATCATCGGTATTTCAACTTTAGGTTTCCACAACCAGCACGACTGTACCGAGTTGAAAAAGCTCATGGCTGACCTTGGTATCGAAGTTAACGCAATTATTCCCGAAGGTGCATCGGTTCATGAGTTAAAAAACCTGCCTCGTGCGTGGTTCAACCTCGTTCCTTACCGCGAACTTGGTGTTATGTCAGCCGAGTATCTCGAAAAAGAATTTGGAATGCCCTGCGTAGATATTACACCGATGGGTGTAGTGGAAACTGCTCGCTGTATCCGTAAAATTCAGCAGGTTATCAACGCTCAAGGTGCTAATGTAGATTACGAAGACTTCATTAACCATCAAACGCTGCATGTATCCCAAGCTGCATGGTTTTCGCGTTCCATCGACTGCCAAAATTTAACAGGTAAAAAAGCAGTTGTGTTTGGTGACAGCACCCACGCAGCAGCAATGACCAAGATTTTATCGCGGGAAATGGGTATCCATGTTGTTTGGGCAGGAACCTATTGTAAATATGATGCTGATTGGTTCCGCGCACAAGTTGGCGAATACTGCGACGAAGTGATTATAACCGACGACCACGGCGCAATTGGGGATGCGATCGCACGAGTCGAACCCTCGGCTATTTTCGGTACGCAGATGGAACGTCACGTTGGTAAACGGTTGGATATTCCTTGCGGTGTGATTGCAGCACCTATCCACGTTCAGAATTTCCCGATTGGTTATAAGCCATTTTTGGGTTATGAAGGTACTAACCAAGTTACCGATTTGGTATATAATTCCTTCACCTTGGGTATGGAAGACCACCTGTTAGAAATATTTGGCGGTCACGATACGAAAGAAGGTATTACTAAGGGTATTTCTGCGGAATCCGATTTGAGTTGGACGAAAGATGGTCAAGCTGAGTTAAATAAGATTCCTGGTTTTGTCCGGGGTAAGGTGAAGCGAAATACTGAGAAGTTTGCGCGGGAGAGAGGGTTTAAGGATATTAATGCGGAAGTGCTTTATGCTGCGAAGGAAGCAGTGGGTGCGTAGTAGTTTAGTATAGACGTATTGTAGGGGCACAACAATGTTGTGCCCTGACTTTTTTTGTATAATTATTATGAGAATTGGAGAAAGCTTGATGAGTCAACCTTTATTTCAAACTGTAATTGAATATGTTGAAGAGTTATCGGAAGAAGAACAAAATCTATTATTTGAACTGATTCAGAAAAGACGTATTGAGAAACGACGTACAGAAATTACCAACAATGCTAATGAGACATTAATAGCATTGAAAACAGGTACAGCAAAGCGTGGAACTATTACTGACTTGAAAGCTGATTTATTAGACGAAGATGAAGAATGAAGACTTTAGTTTGGGATAAAATGACTCTTCATGCCTACAGGTGCAGAATATGAAGCTAAAATAGAAAATTACAATTGGGACAATCTAATTAACCTTTGGGCACAAATTGAGTCTGGAAATACTCCTGAATGCGATGCTGGAAAAGCTTTAGAATATTTAGTTTTAAGAGCATTTAAATTAGAAGGTGCAGAAGTAACATATCCATATAGTGTCCGAATTGATGGAGACGAACTTGAGCAAATCGACGGAGTAATTTATTCAGATGCTTTAAATTGTCTTGTAGAATGTAAAGATACAAGTACAAAGTCGAATATAGAACCAATTGCGAAGTTAAGAAATCAATTGTTACGTAGACCTGCAACAACGGTAGGCAGTGTCTTCAGCCGTAATGGTTTTACAGAATCTGCTATTACTTTAGCAAGATTCGTAGCACCCCAAACAATTCTTTTATGGGGAGGAGAAGAAATATATTATTGTTTGCAAAATAAGTTAATTCGTCAAGCACTTCTTAAGAAATATAGATTTTGCGTTGAACGAGGTTTTCCATATTACAACATTACTAATGAGGGTTTACTATGATTAGAGCTTACGTTATTACCGAAAGTCAATCAGACGTAGATATATTAAAAAAATTACTACCAGATGAATTAGTTAAAGATACAAAATTTGTAGCAGCTTCAAGTCAGTATAATGCTCAATCATTAGCTGCTACGATTTTTGCTGTAAAGATAAAACCTGTCGCATTAGTCTTAAATACAAATACAGACAATGAAACTTTAATTGAGGAAAAATCAAGTTTAATATATCAATTATTACATCAATCCTCTCCCGGTATTCCATTTCAAGTTTTGATGGCAGTTCCTGAATTAGAAGCTATATTTTTTCAAGATAAGCATTTAATTGAAAGATTGATTAAACGTAGTTTAAATAATCTAGAATGGCAACTTGCCAAAAGTCATCCAAAAGAATTTTTGATAAAATACTTAGATAATAATTTACAATATTTGGAAATAATTTTTAACAGTATAAGTGCTGATGAAATTCGTACATTACAGCAGCACTCGATTATAAACCAAATGGCTAATTTTTTATCATCAGCTTACCCACAGTTAATTACTTGATGTGTTCCTCAGAAATGGCGGATTTAAAAGATGCGATTGGGGAATTAGAGACGCGATATATCGCGTCTCTACATTTACGCAATTTTTTACAAACCAGATAAGATATATACTTATCTTCGATAGCGATAGTCAGAGGATTCTACAATGGATACCTTAGAAAATTACCGAAATATTATTAAAGATGTCTTAATTGCTTATACCGCTTTGAAGGACGTGGGTTACTAGTAGTAGGTTTTAAAGCTTTTTGATAATTATTAGCTACTTGTTTAACGTAATCACCAGTAAACCCGCTATCGCAACCACTGTAGTTACCAGTCATCCACCAACAAGCAACACTATTAACAACCGCAGTTTGATTATTGGGAATAGCGCGGAACTGCTTATCTAACTCACGACGTACAATACAGGATACTACTTCGCGTGCAACTTTGCTTTCAAACTGAATAGGTGTTAATTCTTTTTTCAGACAAGATTTTGTCCATAATTTCACAGTTCCTGGTTTAACTTGCCAATCACTGTAAAGTCCATCATTTGGGGTGTTTTTAGGTGCTGATTGTCGTAGTGCTTCAACCATTGCATTAACTTGAGTATCCGATACTTTCGGCTGTTGTGCTTGAACAGGCAACAGTGAAAATAATCCAAAGCTGATAATTGTTCCACTAAGTAGTATTCGCATGAATATTAATCGTTCTTCACAATTTTTCAATCACTACTTTACTACAAGGTGTAAAATTATGTAAGTTAAGCCTCAAAAAACAAAAATCGCATTTGTTGGGTGGAGGAACGAAACCTAACATTTTGCGGGCATTTGTTGGGTTTCGCTATCGCTACAACGCCACCTGCTACAACGCGGAAAACCCGCGCTTCCTCTGTGGCTCCCCAACCTACAAATATCTACACTGAACCTTGTTTTTCTGGCATTGCTGAAGAATGATGTTCCTCGATTAACCAATTATTTCCAATTTTTTTGTAAACAAATGTATAACGTGCTTTAAGCTGTTGGGGTTTGCCATTTTTGATGAGATTAAAACTATATTTACCGGATGCGATCGCAACATCACAAAAAATCCGAATATTCTCTTCTTTTATCGTCCCAACAGGTTTATATTTCAGAAATTCCCCGAAGTATTCCCTTATCTCAGCACGATTGTGTCGAACTTTGTTTGAGACTGTAGGTAACAAAATCGCATCTGGTGCGTAATTTTTGACAACTTCGCTTGCTTGACCCGTTTTTAGCGATGCATTCCATCGATGGAAAAGTTTAACAATTTCCCTTTTATCGACTTGCGGACATTTTTCGCTATCAACTTCTAATATACCTTTTCTCTGAGTTGCAGATATTAAAAGTATTAAAGATATTAATGATAAGGAAATCGATAGAGTACGATTCACATTTCCTCCTTTGAGTTTCCTTGTTTGATTTATTAGTAGTTTATCAACTTAACTTATGGCTTTTATTCTTTCGATTTTGTCAGAAATGTTATATTTACGTAAATTTAATTAGTATGTTCAGAAACCGGGTTTCTTAATCGCGTTAATACAGTTTGTCGGTAATTATATAAAATAC
>CAXTCQ010000112.1:17087-24729 GCA_964242965.1 uncultured Calothrix sp.
TTGTAGGGGCACGGCAATGCCGTGCCCCTACAACAATCTAAACTCACATCTTGTACTCTATCTAGATGCGTTTGCCCTGATTCTTATAATGATTTAACAAAATGATATTCTTGATAAGGCATCGCACCATCATTCATATCGCGGATACCTGTTTGCTGATAACTATTTTTTTGATAAAAAAGATGTGCGCGTTAAAATCGAGTATCCGACCAAAGATGTATTTCACTAATATCATTTTTTCGACACCATTCTATCGCTGTCTCGTGCATTTTCTGCGCTATTCCCGAACCGCGAAATTCTGGCAATAAGTAAAACCTTTTTAACCAAGCTATATTATCTTCTGCACGTTTAATTGCAATGCAACCAATCACCTGAGTGCGATCATCCTCACTGGTTTCGACCCAAAATTCCCCATTATTTAAATAAATCGCTTCAATATCTAACAAATCGCTATCAGCATTTTGTAAATATATCGAATCACCATACTCTTGATAAATCGAATCAATCATCTTAATAATTAATTCTTTATCTTGATTGCGATATTTTCTCATTGCGAATTTCGCTATAAAGTTATAAAAACTTATATTAACTCCTTTCTCGCTATATTTTTTCTCTGTGTACTCTGTGTCTCTGTGGTAATTTTATAAGTAATTTTTAATCGGTTGAGGAGTAACTCCTTCTTCCTCATTAGTAGTTTATGTCATTAATTTTGACCTTCTCGTGAGGTTTAGATCCCCGACTTCTCCAAGAAGTCGGGGATCTAGTAACAAGAGCGAAACTTTTGACATCAACTACTAGTTACTATTGCAACACAATATTTCAGTACAGGGCTGTGCTGTAACTTTCCTCCAAATATTGAAAAAATAACACCGTTATTCGTAATCTGTTTGATTTTTGTCGCTTTTGCTACATTATTAACAATTATATATTATTTTGCTAGATATATTTACATGTGTAATTTCATCTATATATTGATGAGCGATCGCATTGTTTTAATGTTTATATTACAGAAAGTAAAGGTACATAAGTATTATTTTTCAGCTAAGTACATTACTGATTTAGAAAATTTATATCCAGACAAATATCACAATACAAACTTATTACTGAAGCGATATAACGCTAACAATCGCATTTATGCAAGTCAACCGATGTATTCCAGACAACGAAGTAACAAAAAGTAGCTTTAACCCGTCGAAATTACTTCTATCAAAATCAATCGATGCATGGTAACTTGAAAACTCCCGTCCTCTCCCCACTCCTACACAATGCATCTCCACTATTTGCAATCTCAGCACCTTGAAGAATTAATCGAGGGTAGTGGTATCGACTCACATCTTGTAAATTTAAATTTCAGTTCATTGCAAAATAGCGATGCCTATAATTATTTACTAATTTCCGATCAACTACCTCGTACAAACACCGGAATGGTGAAAAGTTCGTGGTTACGACGTTACGCACATATTTCCTCCGGTGGTTGGTGGTGTTCGGGACTCGACCCGCAAAATCACTGGCAAGCAATGGAGTGGGGTTGTTTTAAACCGGACTTACCCCGACTCAATCAAAAAGGTAAAAGCGTCAAATACGAACACCCACCAGGAACACCGACAAGAGTATTTTGTTTGCGGGTGACGTTGCAAATCTGGGAAAAAGTCGCACAAAGATATAATTTTCCCATTCCCGAAACCGATATTACCTCCAATGCTGAAGCGTTGGGGTTTTGGCAATGGGTGATGGAAAGCGACATCCCCATAATTATCTGCGAAGGGGTCAAGAAAGCTGCTGCATTATTATCGCTGGGATACGTTGCGATCGCAATTCCTGGGATAACTAGCGGTTATCGTGTTGCCAAGGACGGATTTGGTAAAGTTATGAGTCGGCAATTGATTCCCGACTTAGCAGCATTTACGATTAGGAAACGAACTTTTTATATTTGCTTTGACTTTGAAACCGAAAATAGAAAAATTGCCGCTGTCGATAATGCGATTTTGCAGCTAGGTGGATTATTTGCGACGAAAAATTGTTTAGTTAAAGTCATCAAGCTACCTGGTGCAGCGAAAGGGGTTGATGAGCATATTGTTAGTCAGGGTGCGATCGCGTTTGACTATATATATAGTCAAAGCTTAGATTTAGAAATTTATTTAGCACAAATTAAGCCTCATACTCAATTAACGATACCTGCTGCACTCACAGTTAACCGTCGTTACTTAGGAGAAATACCTTTTCCCGACACCGGATTAGTAGGAGTGAAATCAGCGAAAGGAACGGGAAAAACCACTGCACTCCAAAAAATTGTCCAACAAGCAAAAGATAAAAAGCAACCAGTTTTATTAATTACCCATCGCATTCAGCTAGGTAAGTTTTTATGCGAAAAAATCGGCATTCAATGGGGAAGAGGGGGAAAGGGGAGGGAAGGGGAAAAGGAAATGGAATTAGAGGTAAATAAATTATTTCCTCACTCCACTATATTGTACGGGCAGGGGAACCCTGCCCCTACGCAATCCCTCGGACTTTGCGTTGATTCGATTTGGAAACTCAACCCCGAAGATTGGCAGGGTGGAATCATAATTTTAGATGAAGTCGAACAATCTTTATGGCATTTACTCCATAGCACAACTTGTAAAGATAAGCGGGTTAAACTTCTCAAAAGCTTCCAAAATCTGATTTACACCGTACTCAGCACCGGGGGTTTAATCATTACCCAAGATGCTGATTTATCAGATATTTCGCTGGAATATTTACAGGAATTATCGGGAATAAAATTAACACCTTGGGTTGTTCTCAATCAATGGCAACCTAGTAAAGGATGGGATGTGACATTTTACGACTCTCCTAATCCCACACCTTTAATTCAACAACTCGAATTAGATTTAATTGCTGGAAGGAAATGTTATATTACTACCGATAGTCGTGCCGGACGTTATAGTTGTGAAACTATCGAACGTTATTTAAGAGAACGTTTGCAACGCTTATATGGAATATCTCCCCAATGCTTAATTGTTAGTAGTAGTACAACTAATACTCCCGGACATCAAGCTGTTGATTTTGTTGCCGAAATTAATCGGAAAGTTACCGATTATGATGCGGTTTTTGTTACTCCCAGTTTAGGGACGGGAGTTAGTATCGATGTGCAACATTTCGACCGCGTTTATGGGATATTTCAAGGGGTAATACCTGACTCCGAAGCACGACAAGCTTTAGCACGAGTCCGTGATGATATACCCCGTGTTGTCTGGTGTGCAAAACGCGGAATCGGCTTAATTGGCAGTGGTAGTACAAATTATCGGTTCCTATCTGATTGGTATCAGGAAAATCAAAGAGAGAATTTAGCTTTACTAAGTCCGTTACGTAAAATCGATGTTGATTTACCGCTAGTTTATGACCCCATCCATTTACGAACTTGGGCAAAACTATCAGCACGAGTTAATGCTTCGATTAGTATCTATCGGCAATCGATGAAAGAAGGATTAATCGCAGATGGGCATCAAATTTGGCTGCGAAGTAATGCAGTTCATCAAAATATCATTCGTGACTTACGTCATGCATTTTTAGCAACCGACCCCAGCGACTTAGCAACTCGTCGCAGATTGATGTTAGAAATAGTCAAAGTACAGAAAGATTGGCAGCAAAGCCGTCAAAAAACAAAAGAAATCAGTACCAGTATCCGCTTTCTTAAGCGGCAAAATCAATATAGTGCTGCAAATGCTGTTGCAAACGCTCAAGATATTGATTATGTTGAATACGATGATTTATCAACCAAGCATTCACTAACTGATGATGAAAGGCAGCAAATCAATAAATATCGGCTTCGACAAAAATATGGTATTCAAGTAACGCCGCAGTTAAAGTTACGCGATGATAAAGGGCATTATTTGCAATTATTACTGCATTATTACCTTACTCATGAAAGCGAATATTTTCACTTTCGAGATAGGGAGGAATGGCATCAACAATTAGTTTGCGGTGAAGGGAAAGTATTTTTACCCGATTTGAAAGCTTATACCCTTAAAGTTGAAGCATTGCGAACTTTAGGAATATTAGATTTTCTGGAAGCTGGACGCGAATTTCAAGAGAATGATGTCGATTTGATAAGGCTCAAAAATACAGCTTTACAATGCAGTCAACATATCAAACGAGTTTTGGGAATCAATTTAGCAAGTGAGAAAGAAAGCATTTCCACAATCAAGATTCTGAGTCGGATGTTAAATTTATTGGGTTTGAAGTTGAAACGGATAAATGGAGTTTATCGAGTTGATTTAGGAACTCTGAATGATGGGAGAGAAGAAATTTTTACTGTTTGGTATCAACGTGATGAATTGAAGTTAGCGAATGTGAGTAATCGCCAAACTACTTATAGCTATTCTCATAATATATCTACAGACAAATCATCGTCTTTTTCGACTGTAATAAGTGTGGGTGTAACTCAAAAAATACCGTTTTAATTCTATATATTTTGGATAATTAGCAATGAAACTATCATTTAAAGACATTAAATTTATTATTCAAGCAATTGATAATTTTATTAAATGTTATTGAGAATCTTGGTAATTTTTTATTTTTTCATATAAACTAGCAACGGTTTCTTTTTCAAAAAGTTGCTCTTTCAATTTGAGGTAATCTCCTTCACCTAATTTACAAGCTGCCCAAAAACGAAGTGCTTTTGATGGTTCTAAATGCGTCATCAAAACTTGCATTGCTTCTTGTAAAACCTTTTGTTCGCTAATTACTTTAATTGTCATCTTCTATCTCCACAATAAAATCTACAGCGTTTAGTGTTCTAATAGCAAATTTTTGGCAACGGTTAATTAATCTTTTATCACAGGTTAGGAAATAATCACTATTCGTTATTTCCGCACAAGCGACATGTAGCGCATCCATTGACTTAATGCCTTGTTGTTCGAGATGTTCGGCTCTTTGTCTAATGGTTTCGTTTACTTGTTGTCTGATAACCGCCATTTGTAAATACCGACTCATGGCAAGTTGATTAACGATAAAAGAGTTTTGGCTATTTTCATATTCTAATACTGAAGAACTGACTAACTCTATTAATTGAGCTTCAACCATTTGCAAAATTAAAATGATAGCCTGCGTTTCTAAAAATATCTTTGGTTGTGTTTGGTCATCGAAGGGTCGGTTAGAAATACTAGTATCTAAGTACACCCTGGTCATGCGACTTCATTTTTCACACTTTTACGTTTTATGTGAAAATTTTACCATCTTTATAAATGCTTTTAATCGATAACAGCATAAGTTTGTCGGTTAGGTGAGTACCGAGTAGCGCGGAACCCCCATTTGTGTAACCCAACAATTTATACATAATTTAATTGTTATAATCTAACAAACTATAAAATAAGTTACAAAGTTATTGTACTGTTACTTTTTGCCCAGCAAATATATCCAGACTGCAAACAAAATTATAGATATATAAATTATGAAAGAAATAACGCGCCGTGAATTTATCGCAACTGCTACCCTCGCAACGGGTTTTGCCTTAGCAGTACAACCTGTTTGGGGCAAAGTCATCACCACCAATACTAAGGGATTAGTTGCAGGTGCGGTGAAAATTCCCGTCACCGATGGGGAAATTCCCGCTTACAGAGCAGCACCAGTCAAAGGTCAAAATTTCCCAGTTATCCTGGTAATTCAAGAAATATTTGGCGTACACGAACATATACAAGATGTTTGCCGTCGGTTTGCCAAATTAGGGTATCTAGCGATCGCACCCCAATTATTCGTGCGGCAAGGGGATGTCTTAAAACTAACTAGTGTTGAAGAAATTCGCCCAATTGTTGCCAAAGTACCCGATGCTCAGGTACTATCCGACCTCGATTCTACAGTTAATTGGGCAGTCAAATCAGCAAAAGGTAACGCCGCTCGCTTAGGAATTACAGGTTTTTGCTGGGGTGGTCGCATTACTTGGCTGTATGCAGCACACAATCCCAAGGTGAAAGCAGGTGTCGCGTGGTACGGTCGCTTAGTCGGCGATGCTACCGAGATTACACCTAAACATCCGGTCGATATTGCCTCTGCGCTAACAGTACCCGTTCTCGGTCTTTATGGGGGCAAAGATACGGGTATTCCTGTCGATACAGTTCAGCAAATGCGCGATCGCCTGAAGTCGAGCCGCAGCAAATCCGAAATTATAGTTTACCCCGAAGCACCCCACGCCTTTTTTGCCGATTATCGTCCCTCCTACCGCGAGAAAGAAGCAGTTGATGGATGGCGAAGGCTGAGAAAATGGTTTAAGCAGAATGGTTTATAAATCTGTAATCTGATATCTCGCACTTTTACGCATAAACAATGAATTAATGAATTTACAGTAGCCAATTTAACCAATTAAAAAAATACCCAAATAGTCCTCTGAAAGAGGACTTGAGCTATGAGACAGGGACTTATAGTCCCTGGCGGTCGGGAACGCAGTCAAAAAAAGTATTAATACTTGCTATTTTTAGAACAGACCCGACCAATGCAAGATACGAGTAATTCAATTATCCCACGTTATTATAAACGTGAACCCAACACAGCAAACAAGCTAGACTAGCTTCATGAAAGTCGCAGTATTCAGTACCAAAGCTTACGACCGCAGATTTCTCGAAGCTGCAAACGCAGAGGGGCAACACGAATTTGTATTTTTTGACCCTCATCTCAACCAACATACCGCCATTCTCGCCGCTAGATTTCCCGGAGTTTGTGCTTTTGTAAACGACATAGCCGATGCCACCACCCTGGAAATTCTCGCTTCAGGTGGCACTCGCTTACTTGCCCTCAGATGTGCCGGATTTAACAATATTGATTTGAATGCCGCAGGCAAATACGGTATTACAGTGGTTCGCGTCCCTGCATACTCACCCTACGCAGTCGCGGAACATACTATAGCCATGATTCTCTGTCTCAACCGCAAAATTCACCGTGCATACAATCGGGTTCGAGAAGGCAATTTTTCCCTCGATGGACTCCTGGGATTTGACCTACGCGATCGCACCGTTGGCATCATCGGTACGGGGAAAATCGGGGTCATCGTCACCCAAATACTCCAAGCATTCGGCTGTCACCTCGTTGCTTATGACGTATACCACAACCCCGAAGTCGAAGCACTAGGAGCAAAATACGTCGAACTGCCCGAACTTTTCAAAAATGCCGACATTATTTCTTTACATTGTCCCCTCACACCCGAAACCAAACACATCATCAACACCGAAGCTATTGAACAGATGAAACCCGGTGTCATGTTAATTAATACGAGTCGAGGTGCATTGATTAACGCCAAATCTGTCACCAGAGGGTTGAAATCCGGCAAAATCGGTTCGCTTGGTCTAGATGTATACGAAAAAGAATCCGACCTTTTCTTCGAGGATTTATCCGGAACCATCATCCAAGACGATATATTCCTGCGTTTGACAAGCTTTCCCAACGTCCTTATTACCGGACATCAAGCATTCTTCACCGAAGATGCTTTACATAATATTGCCGAGACAACCATCGAGAGTATTACCAAGTTCGAGCAGGGACTTTCTTGCCCCAATGAAGTTAAACTATAGCTCAAAGCCTTTAGGATGCTGTGTTTTTACTCCCTCATTGAATATAGGGCTGTATTTTTTCGTTTGAATTTAGGTTAGTCGTAGGGGCGGGGTTACCCCGCCCCTAC
>CAXTCQ010000113.1:0-3652 GCA_964242965.1 uncultured Calothrix sp.
CCTTTACCCCTTCCCCCTTCCCCCTCTTTAATCCATCCCAAACCAACTAATTCACCTACTGAAATCGGAAAAGTGCGGTCAAAAATGAAATTTTGTGGCATGTAACCTATCCGATGGCGTAATTTTCCTAAACGTGTAATCGGACGACCAAAAATTTCGACAGTCCCGCTACTGCGAGGAATTAAATCTAAAACTGCTTGAACTAACGTACTTTTACCCGCACCATTTGGACCAACGATTGCAGTGTTTGTTCCTGGCAATAATTTAAATGAAACATCGCGAAGCGCTAGATAATTACCTTGAAATGCAGTCAAACCTTCAACTTTGAGAGTGGGAAATTGATTCGTCATTTGTCAATTGTCGTTTGTCATTAGTTAGTAATTAGTAGTTGGTGGTTGGTGGTTAGTTGTCAGCGGTCGTCAGTGGTTATTTGTCAGTGGTTTGTGGTTATTTGTCAGTGGTTTGTGGTTATTTGTCAGTTGTAACCTACTGGTCAAACAACAAATGACACAAAACAAATGACGAACAACAAATGACCAATAACAAAAAACCAATGACTAATAACCAATGACTAATAACCAATGACCAATGACAAAATTATTTACAAGCAGATTCTAAGGTTTGTAGATTTGCTTTCATCGCTTGGAAATAATACTGTGGGTCTTTAGTGCCATTTTCTAAAGAATCAATTTCACGTAATGTTAAATTTAAGTCTTTAGATAGGCTGGAAAGTAATTTATTGTCGGTTCCTGGTTCGTTAAATAAAGCTTTGACTTTATACTTTTTCACAGCATTAATTACATTTTGAATATCCGCTGGTGCTAACTGGTCTTCGGGAATCTCGACTACTGCAACTTGCTTGAGGTTATAGCGCTTCGCAAGGTATGGATAAGCATCGTGAAAGGTGACAAAAGTGCAGTTAGGTGTTTTTTGTAATCGCGATTGAAACTCGTTATTTAAACTATCTAATTGCTGAATATATTTTGCTGCGTTTGCTTCGTAAGTAGCTTTATTTGCAGCGTCTGCGGCAATTAATCCATCACGTATATTCCTAACTTGCCCAACAGCTAAAACTGGGTCTAGCCAAACATGGGGATTTCCTTCTGCATGGTCGTGTTCTTCTTTGCCTTTGACTGTTTCCACCGGAGACACTTCATTTAAAGGTTGAATACCTTTACTTGCATCAATTTCCTTTAATTTCGCATTTTGAGCATTTTTAACGGTAGCTGACAAAAAATCCTCCAATCCCAAACCGTTTTTAACTAACACATCCGCTGATGCGATCGCTTGCACATTATCTGGTGTCGCTTGATACTCGTGAACTTCTGTCCCTGGTGGTACTAAAATTTCGACATCCGCAACATCCCCAGCAACTGCTGTAGCAAACCAGTACATCGGCAAAAATGTTGTCACAATTTTTGTTTTAGATCGAGTCGAATCAACCGTTCGGGCTTGCGGGGATACTTCAGAAGTTGTAACTTGATTATTACTACGACTGCAACCAGCTGAAGTAGCGATTATTAGCAAGGCAATACCCAAAATACTTAGTTTTGATTTTTCAAGCACGGTACTTTTTACTTCCATAAAGATATTATTTCTCCCTTTGCCAAAATCCCTATTGACAACCAAGCTCATTTTACTTTTAATATAATAATTGTTCTCATTCTCGACATAAATATTTTAACAAAAGCTTGGCACTAACAATTGTTTGCTTTTGTTAGTTGCATTATCTTGGTGCATTTTTTGCATTAATAGTGGTCTGTTTCACTAATTTTGACCCTCTTGAGAGGACCAGATCCCCGACTTATCTAAGAAGTCGGGATCTAGCAACAGAACTTTTGACACGAACCACTAGTTAAGAGTTTTAAATTTTTTGTGAAAAAAGGCATTAAATATGGATTAATCTTGATAATTTAACGAGAATATTTTTTATTAAAAAATATGCTTTACTAAGCAAAGTGGCGATCCGATTAGTTACTGTGAGGAGTTATTCGTGGAAAATATCTGGAAATTTCTAGCCGCTAGTCCGGCGATTTTCGGCACAATATTGGCTGTTAATGCAACTGCGATCGCCGAACAAAAACCCGCAATGCCCAAAGTAAACGAAGCATCTGGGTTTCTGACGACTGTGACACCAGTTGCGAATCTTACTCAAGAGAATACGATGGCGCAAGTTACCTCGGTATCGCAGTTGTCCGATGTACAACCTACCGACTGGGCATTTCAAGCGCTGCAATCGCTGGTAGAACGATACGGTTGTATAGCTGGATACCCGAATGAAACATATCGCGGCAACCGGGCAATGACACGCTACGAATTTGCAGCAGGTTTGAATGCATGTTTGGAAAGAGTCAACGAACTGATTGCGACAGCAACAGGTGATTTAGTACGCAAAGAGGATTTAGAGAGACTGCGGAGACTGCAAGAAGAATTTGCCACGGAGTTGGCAACGTTGCGCGGACGTGTCGATGCACTCGAAGCGAAAACTTCGGAGTTGGAAGCAAATCAATTTTCGACGACAACCAAGCTACAAGGGGAAGTAGTTGCGGTATTTAGCGATGTTTTAAGCGGCAATAATATTAACGGAGTCCGTCCCCAAGATGATAATAATACTACTTTTGGAGCGCGGGCGCGTATAGAATTCGTTACCAGTTTCACGGGTAAAGATTCTTTGTTTACTCGGATTCAAACAAACAATATCCTCAATCCAAATATTGGCACTCCCGAAGGTTCGTTGTTTTTTGGGGGTGAAGATGGCAACATGAATGCTGCTATTGATGCTTTGTACTATCAATTTCCTTTGGGAGAACGAACACAAGTAATTGCGCTAGCAAACGCTGGTGCTGCTGATGATATAACTACTACCGTCAATATATTTGATGGTGATGGTTCGTTTGGTGCAATCTCAACCTTTGGCACCCGCAACCCGATTTACTATCATATGGATGGTGCGGGAATCGGGATTAACCAGAATTTTACTGACAACATCGGAATCAGCTTAGGATATTTAGCTAGTGATGCGAATAATCCGGCTCAAAAGAATGGCTTGTTCGATGGTGCTTATGGTGCTATGGCACAGTTGAACTTTCAGATGAGCGATCGCTTTCAAATTGGTTTGACATATATTAACTCCTACAAGGGAGAACTTGGTACGGGCAGCTTCCGGGCAAACCCAATTTCCGCACTTAGTACTGTAGACTTTGATGGAGACGGTGAAGAAGATGGTTTAGATGTACCATTTTCGAGTAACTCCTATGGTTTACAAGCGTCATTAGGTATCAGTGAAAAATTTGTCTTAGGTGGTTGGGTTGGATATACGAATAGCACCAGTGTCTCCACCAGAGGTGGTTTAGTTGAACGTGGAAGTCTCGATATTTGGAACTGGGCAGTTACACTTGGTTTCCCAGACTTGGGTAAAAAAGGTAGCTTAGGGGGTATTATCTTCGGTATGGAACCCAAAGTTACAGGTTCTAGTATTGATGGATACGACAGAGATAGAGACACTTCGTATCACATCGAAGCTTTTTATCAATACCAAGTCTCCGACAACATTAGTATTACACCAGGTGTTATTTGGTTGACCGCACCCGACCACAACAATGACAACGAGGATGTTGTGATTGGTGCTTTGCGAACTACTTTTAGCTTTTAG
>CAXTCQ010000113.1:3752-24589 GCA_964242965.1 uncultured Calothrix sp.
CAATGACAACGAGGATGTTGTGATTGGTGCTTTGCGAACTACTTTTAGCTTTTAGATCAGAAGGCAGAAGGCAGAGTTGTAGGTTGGGTGTAGCGCGTTAGCGTTACCCCCAACCTACCCTAATCTAGCCCTCTCGAACGGGTCAAAATTAATGACACAGACCATTAGGTAAAAATGGATCGTACAAATATTCACAAATATTTATCAATATATATACTTAAGACATTCTAAAGAGAATGTATAATACTTAATAATTTATAACAAGCACTTAAGTAATATTTAAGATATAATCAGTGAAATAGGAAAAAGTTTACGGTCAATTTACAGCTAGGTTTGCCTAACTAAATTTTTCTGTAGGCGAAACTACCGAGCTACGCTGGTCAAAAACTGTTCTGTGAGAAGCATCACACAGCAGTTTTAATTAAATTCCCTCATCCCATCTAAAAATTATTGCTACAACGCGCTAACCCTACTTTCTCATCGATTTGAATTGCTCATAGCGTTATCAGCATTGGTAATGCAAGTAATATCTTACTTGTAAGTATGACAAAAAGCGATCGGTCTACCACAACCGATCGCCTCAGAACTATTTGAATGTCATCTTCTCAATAGAGTTTATCCCAAGTTGCGCGTTCCCAAAACGCAACGGGAAATTTTTCTTAACAATATTGTAACAGCCAGTACAGATTTTTAGTTGTTTTTTGCGAAAAAGGCAGCGAAAATTGCGGTTGTCCTCTATCTCGAAGAATAGTCCAAGATTCTGCTGGCTTAAATATCACCGCTACCTTTTCGGAATGCAGGCTGGTCGTAGTCAAGGTTCCGATTACGAGGGTCATTATTTCGCATATATGACCTATGTATGACGCGCAAGGAAACGCAAGATACCATGAAAGAAGGATTAATGTTGGTTCTGGTGTACCAAGCGGTAGTTTCCGCTACACAACACCCGATACAATTACCTTTAAAAATCAGTGAAAAACAAAGTTATTAAAACATGAACGTGGTCGCTTTCCCCATTGAATTCAAGGAGAGTGGAAATTCATTTTAGCAGCGACATCTCGAAAAGATTCTTCGATTAAATCAAGACTTTTGGCTGTAAACACAGACCCGCGATACTTGGTTACACAGACCAAGTGAACTTGTAAATCCGAAACGCTATGCCTTTCACGCCAAAATCTGCGTTGCCATTTACCACTGTCCTGTGTATACTGCTACTACAGACCTAAATATAGCATCCAGGGTGCTAAATGACCGAAGTATACCAAACTCAGTTAATTCAAATAAAGCTACCCGACTTTGAGTTAGGGTTATTAAAGTTCATCTGTCAGAGAGCAAACAGTCTGTACAACCAAGCTGTTTACTATGTTTTGAGAAGGCACGAGATGGTTAATCCCGGTGGGATTATTTCAGCCAGCTATGAAGACATGGCTCTTGTATTAAAGGATGAAATTAATTACAAGCTTCTTTACTCACAGGTTGCACAACAAACTTTAAAAGCGGTAGTAGAAGGTTTCAATAGTTACTCATATCTATTTAAATTGTGGTCAAGTGGCGGTTTAGATATAAAACCCAAAACACCACACTACCGTCAAAAGGGCGGATTGTATCCTGTAACCTATCCGGCATGTGCTTTGACTTTTGACTATGACTCAACATTGGTTCGGATACCATTGGGTAATGGGATTAAAGCCGAACTAGGGTTAAACGAACTGTACATTCCGTGTACGTATGGCATTAAACCATCGCAAATAGTAGAACTTTCTATTATTCCTAGAAATGGTTGCTTTTACGCAGCTTATGTATATAAAACTGCATTTAAAAAAGTTGAACTAGACTACAAACTAGCTTTAGGAATAGACCACGGTGTTGGGAATTGGTTGACTTGCCTATCAAACAATGGATTGTCTTTCATCGTAGATGGATTGCACCTAAAATCGTTAAATAACTGGTTTAACAAACATGTTGCTTATTTGAAATCGGATAAACCTCAAGGTTTTTGGTCGGACAAACTGGCAAGTATTACCGAGAAACGTAATAGGCAAGCCAGAGATGCCGTGAATAAAGCTGCCCGATTGGTAGTCAATTTCTGCATTGAAAACAAAATTGGAAATATTGTTTTTGGATGGAATAAACGTCAGAAAGATAGCTCAAATATGAGCAAACAAAATAAAGACCCCGCCATTAATGGCGGGGTTTATTTGTTCAGATTCCAACTGCCAAAGTTAAAGACCGTATCGCTCAATTGTGCGAACAGTACGGCATAGTCTTTACTGAAACAGAAGAGAGTTACACCTCCAAAACCTCGTTTTTAGATAATGATTTTCTGCCTACGTTCGGTGAAGATAAAGACCCCGCCATTAATGGCGGGGTTTATAAACCCGAAGGGTGGAAATCATCTGGAAAACGTATTAAACGCGGCTTGTTTCGCACTGCTAAAAACTATTTGGTGAACGCGGATTTAAATGGCTGTGCGAACATTTTAAAGAAAGTAGCGGGAACACTAGGCATTGACTTGGCTGAACTCGGTAAGGGGACTTTGACGACCCCAGTCAGGTGGCGAATTTGGGATATTAGTACTCGTATTAATGTTTCACAATTCGCCATTTAGAACAGAATCCTCGTGCCGATACTGTCGAGGAGTCGTCAACATCCCTGCACTCATGTTTTTAGCGATTGGTAGCACGGCTCAAGCACAAACTAATATCGGTACTATCGAACAAAAGGTAAACTCATTGAATCCGAAGAGGTTTCCATACCAAAACTACAAACACAACCTAGAAGTTATCAATTCCCAGATAATTCTCAAGTTGATGTTAGTAAGTTCGCACTGAACCGCGAGAAACTAGAATTGCGTAAACTGAATGATGGACTAAAATACAAATCTATTCTTTTAGTTAGCTACCAAGATTACATCGAAGACAGAAAAACCCGAAAATTAGGCGTATTAGAAAACTAAAATAAGCTGTGCGTAAATCTTGCTGAAACGATTTTATGACGTAGATATAGCCAAGCTATTATCAGGGGTAAAATCAGTCTGTAAGCATTGCTGGATATTCTTTTCAGCTATGAATAGGCCTAAAATTCTTTAAACTCCTCTAAGAGACGCGAAATTTTGCGTCTCTACATTTCGTAACTTATAACTCCCAACTCCCAACTCCTAACTCCTAACTCCCACTAATAATTCATAATTAATAACTCGTTAATTTGTCTTCGTGTTGATGAATTGCTACTAATATTACGCGATGCTTTAACTCGCTCGATTCGATATGCTAGATAAGCATCTTCAAAAAAATTATCGCATCCGTTGTGATTTTTGGGGTCGGAGTTGCTCAACAGCAATTTTGCACCCGATGAATCTAACTCATCAAAAAAATCTCTTAAACGTAACTGTTCGCTATCATCAAAAGTATTCTCGGAATAACTTGTAAAATTAGCAGTATTACTAATTGGTCGATAAGGTGGGTCGAAATAAACAAACGTCTTTGAGTCAATATGTTTTTTAGAACTTGTAAAATCTCCAAGTTCGATATGAGTTTTTTGCAATATAGAAGAAACCGCTTGTAAATTCTCCAAATTACAGATTTTTGGTTTTTTATATCTACCAATTGGCACATTAAATCTACCTTGAGAATTCACTCGAAATAAGCCATTAAAACAGGTTCGATTTAAAAATATAATTTGCGCTGTTCGCTGTATCCAGCTTTCGCTAAAGCGGTTAAAATCAATCTGACTTTTTTGCCGATTGAATGAATCTCTAACCTGATAAAAATATTGACTTCTATCGTTATCCGATAACGACCAATATAAGAATTGAATTTCGCTCAAGTTTTTCAATAAAGCATCTACATCTTGCTGAATCGTTTTGTAAGCAAGTATCAACTCTGGATTAATATCAAAAATCGAAAATTCTAAGTGTGGATAAGAGTTAGCAAGGTAAAAAAACATTGCCCCTCCCCCAATGAATGGTTCAACATACCTTTTTATTGAACCATTCATTAACTCATTCGGAAGAAAGTTACCCATCTGTTCTAAAAGTTGTCCTTTCCCTCCTGCCCATTTTAGAAAAGGACGAAGTGAAGCATTTTTGGTCGTCGTTACTGTTACTGATGTAGTGGGGAAAACCATTGATGTTGTAACCGTGCCTTTTTCACGCTTCGATGACATTACTGCGACTTCTTTTACATCAATATTATAGTTTTTTTGTACTAACGGTTTCATTCGATACTGAAAATTGACAAAAAGTAGAACTATTGTATCAGATGTTTACAAAAGTTTTGTAATTTTGTAGGTTGGGTGTAACGTAGGCTGCATCCAGTCCCCTTGGGACGAGCGTGGAACCCAACATCGAAGTTGGGTTACGCACGCGATCGCAAAACCCAACCCAATACTGCGTAAGTTTTGGATTTTTCGTGGTGATTCTAGGCATGTAGAGACGCGAAATTTCGCGTCTCTACAGTTTTTTGGGTTTACCGAATTTTCTTAACCGAGCAGTATTGAAACCCAACTTACTAGCTATAGTTTTACATGCTCACTTATTGTTTTTCAAACCTTGTTCAAATGAGTCAATGCATTGAACTAAATCTGTAATTAAGGCACATTGTTCTAACAATGAGATATCTAAATCTGGTAATAACTCACTTTTAGCAATACGTTCATACCCGTGTGTATCAATAAAACGTGATGGTGTTTCTTCGCGTAAATGGTATAAGCTAAATCCATTTATTTTCCACATCCAAACTTCAGTCACCCCTAAACGTCGATACGTCTCTAGTTTGTCAACATTACCGCTTGTAATATTTACTTCTATAACAAGGTCTGGAATGCTTTTTTCTTCTCCTATGCAGTAACATTCGTCAGGTTCTGCACCAGCTTTTTTGGCTTTATTTTTAAAAGTAGAACTTCCCATCGGTACACAGTGAATGCGCTTGCTGTAAAAGAAACGCTCCAGTAGCATACCTAAATTTGATTTAACTTTTTCATGTCTAATTGACGGTGACACAATTTCTAACACCCCATCCAAGTAAGTAACACGGTAATGCGAGTTGCCTTCCAGTTTAGCTAGCAGCGCTTCATAACTTTCCCAACTCACGTCACTGGTAATAAACCTTTCTTCTGGGTCGTCTGTAGAGCTGATTTCTGACTCCGAGATGATTTCTTTAAGGCTAATGACCATAATATTTTCCTTATTTTGTATCACTAGTTAGCAGTTATTATTTATTACTAACTTAATTACAGACGCGAAATACAGACGCGAAATTACCCTTCGGGAACCCCTTACGGGGAACGCGTTTCTACATTTCTCAACTCCTAATTTTTCACTAATTGCGGTTGTCCCCAAATAATCCGCTCGTTTTTATAGATAGCAATACCGGGTTTTGCACCTTTGGGTTTGTAAATGTGCTTGGGTTGGGTGTAAACAACTGGTACTTGCTCGCTTTGACGCGCGCGACTGTGATATGCTGTTAGATTGGCAGTATATTGTAAGTCGGCTTCGTCGGGAACTGTACCGGGTTCGAGACGCAGCAAGACGTGACTGCCGGGAATTTCTTGCGTATGGAACCACAAATCGTAATCGCCGGCGACGCGGAAGGTAAGTTGGTCGTTTTGACGATTGTTACGACCGATTAAGATTTCAAATCCGCTCGGAGTGCGATCGCGTCTAAAATTAGTAGGTTTGTCGTTACTGCTACGACTGCGGTGGTCTGAGTCTTCGAGGTATTTTTGCTCGCGGAGTTCGTCGCGGATTTCTTCGAGGGTTTGTAAATCTTCGCTGGTTTGGTAAGAATCAATTTGCAAAATTGCTGCTTCAACTTGTTCGAGATACTCGATTTCGGCATTGACGGAAGCAAGTAACGGTTCGACTATCAGCTTGGCACGTTTGAGTTTTTGGTGTTGTTTGTAGAGAATTTGCGCGTTAGCTACAGCATTTTTATCGGGTTCGAGAGTAATTGTTACGGGTACACCTGTTTCAAAATCAGCCAGCGTCATTTCCTTCATCCCCGGTTCCCAGAGGTGAAGATTTGCCATTAATAAGTCAGCATTGGCACGATATTCGTCAGAGCGTGAGCTTTGCTGCAATCTCTCTTTAAATGTGTTTGCTTTAACACGCAATTTAGTCAAAATAGTGTTCAGCTTCTGACTCAACTGATGTCGCAGTTGCGAAAATACTAACTCGTTGAACTGGTTCGTATAGTAAATATTTACTAATTCTTGGGTGTTGGTTGCCGCTTTCACTCCACCCCAACCAAGGACGTTATATCCGGACTCCAACCAAACTGGTTCAAATTGGTTTGCCTCCAATCGTTGTAACCATTCTTGCCAACGTGCAAACAAACTTTGCCATGCTTGGGAATCTAACTTGTCGGTTGTTGCATCCAAATTAATCGAAGCTTCCAGCAACATCGACTGCACCAAAGCAGGTGAAACACCGCGATAGATTTTGAGTAACTGTTTTTTCAAAGCACCCGGTACTAAACTTACCCGTTCGTGCCAGCGTTCAAAAGATTCGCTCAAGCTGGGTATAGTATTCGTCATGCTGGGTGGTGGTTCGTACCCTTGTCCAGTTAATACGGTACGGACACTCGATTGTTGTTGATTAACTTGATGTGCTGTCGAAATAATTTCATTTCTAGCCGTAGTCAGAACTACATTACTATACTTTCCCATGATTTCCACATATATGTGGTATAATGCATCTTCTCCCGGACGGCGAGCAAACTGTAAATCGATAACACGTTCCCAAGGAGCAGTGACAATTGCTACCAGTGCCAAGCCATTCAACTGACTAATTAACTGCTGGCTAAAAGTAAAAGTATCGGGAATGCGGGGTGGAGGGTCGCCAATATGAATGCGTGCAGCTTGGGGATGCCAAGAAATTTCCAGCCAACCGCGTCCGGTGAGAGTGCGGAGTGCGATGGAAACAGTATTGCGATCGCGTTGATAAACTTGTTCGAGACGCGAAGGCAAAAAGCTAGAGCGCAGTTCATTACAAACCGCAGTCAGTGTAGTAAAGTCGAAGGATTGCACAACGATTTGTCGAATGAAGGCATTGAAGCTTTGATGCTTAGTATAGCTCGATTAAATCTTTATTGGTACGTAGTTGCGCTTCAGCGCTATTTTACCGCAACAGCAACGACAATAAACTCCCTCACAACACTCACAAAACAGACCAATAAACTTTTCACCGCATCAACAAAGCAAATTTCCTGATTTTGGATTAACTCAAGTGAATTTAAAACAATAAAAAATTACCATAGAATCACCTAACTTGAGCAAAAGCAGTGCGATGTTACAAGCGCAAGAAATATTGGTAGAACGGTATCAACTCCTTCATCTGCTGGGTGAAAACGCAAGTCGTCAAACTTGGTTAGCACGGGATTTAACTTTTCAAGAGCAAGTCGTTGTTAAACTGCTGACAGCTAGCGACCAATTACAGTGGGACAATTTACGACTTTTTGAACGCGAAGCAAAGGTACTGCGACAATTAGATCACCCCTACATTCCTGAATATCGAGATTATTTTGTACTCGAACGCGATATTATATATTTTGCTTTGGTTCAGGAATACATAAGTGCCAAATCCCTGAAGCAATTGCTTGTAGAGGGGAAAACTTTTAGCGAAACCGAGGTGAGGGAAATTGCTCGAGCAGTCCTGAAAATCCTCATTTATCTCCACAAACTCAGTCCCCCTGTTTTGCACCGCGATATTAAACCCAGCAATTTATTATTAGACGAATCAAGAAAACAAAATCAAATCTACTTAGTTGATTTTGGTGCTGTTCAAGACCGTGCCGCCGCCGAAGGCGCAACATTTACAATTGTTGGAACTTATGGATATGCACCACTAGAGCAGTTTGGCGGACGGGCGACACCTGCATCTGACCTTTACGCACTGGGAGCGACCTTAGTAAATTTATTGACAGGAATTTCACCCGCAGATTTACCGCAGCTTGATTCAAAGATGCAATTTGCCCATCTCGTCAAACTCAATCCGGGATTTGTGAGGTGGTTGCGGCTTCTTACCGAGCCTAATGTAGAATACCGCTTTGGGAGCGCATCGTCAGCATTGAAAGCGCTAGAAACAAACCAGTTAGCAATAACTGGTGTAAGTAAAGATATTCCTCATACTCCCATATTGGTACGTAAATCATCAGATAAATTATCCATCTACATTCCCCCAACGATTGATGCGATCGCATTAATCGTATTAATAGTTGGGGGAGTTGGATTATCTTTTTGGATGTATTTTTGGATACATTTCATTACCACTCTTACTAGCCTTAACATTCTCCCCCTGATCTGGATGTATACGTGGTTAATATTGGGTATCCTATTTACAGCTTGGTGGACATTACCCAGTTATGTAGAAAGTGAGATTTATTTCGATAATCAAAACTTTGAAATTAAATGGAAATTATTTGGTTTCACTGTCCGAAAACAACGCGGTATTGTCTCAGATATCGACAAAGTTTATAGAACTAAAACTGGTAGAAGAGAATGGAAAGAAGTACATGAAGTCACTCTATCTGTAGGGGTAAATGAATACTATTTTGGTAGATTTAACAAATCTCTAAGTAAAGAGGAAAGTCGCTATATAGCTTCGGAAATTAGAAATTGGCTAGGTATTTAGATGAATAATTTTAATTTATTTTAATTTGACTGCAAGCAAAATGTTAGAACCAGGACAAATAATCGATAATCGCTACCAATTACAAAAAAAATTAGGACAAAATACTAGCCATCAAACTTGGTTAGGAATATCATTATCGCAGGAATTAATTGAAAAAGAAATAGTTGTTCTCAAGCTACTAACCCTTAATCCCCAAATGCAATGGGACGAACACAAATTATTTGAACGTGAAGTGCAGGTTTTAAAAAACCTCAATCATCCCCGCATTCCTAAGTACAGAGATTATTTTATTATTCAAGATTTGCCAGGTTCAAGATTTCCTTGGTTCGTATTAGTCCAAAGTTATATTCCTGGTACATCGCTGCAAGAATCGCTCAATCAAGGACAGCATTTTTCTGAATCCCAAGTCGAAAAAATCGCCATTGAGACCCGCGCAACGCAGTGGCTCCCCAACCGAAAAAATCAACTTTAATTATAAGTAATTATCCGAACTTGATATTACATATCAATACAGTTCAGTTAAGCGTTTTTCCGCAATCGCTCCTGCTAAATCCCCCGATAAGTTGGGGGACTTTAATAAAATGTTACGGCTCAACATTAGTAAATATAAATTCAAAAATGTTGAGCGGTATGTTGATTTAGCTGTGATTAGCAAGATTTTTGCGCTTGTTGATTGCACTTGCTGCACCAGTCACGAAAATTGCCGCAACCATACCGGGTTCGGGTACGCTTTGAGTTGCCTACAAAACCGCCCCAGGCTTCAAGCCTGGGGCTAATCGGAACAAAACCTGCTGAAAGCAGGCTTCGTTTCAATTAGCCCTACCATTCTATGGTAGGGCGGGCTTTTGGGCATTCCAGAAGGCTATATGTTACCGATGTTGAGGGGCGATACCCCTGATTCGCGCCTCGGCATCCTTTAAGAAGTTGGGGATCTAGACTTCTCGAAAAGGTCAAAATTAATGACACAAACTACCAGTACTTTGTGTAGATGGGTAATTGGCAAAAACAAATCGTCAAGGTCAACCTCAAATGCTGACATGAATTACAATTACCGTTTTATTACTTGACCGCAGTATTATTTAGTCACTTATGCCGGTACTGGTTCTGCATCTGTGCTAACTAGTTGTAAAACTTTCTCTGATTCTACTTCTGTGCTAACTAGTTGCAGAACTTTCTCTGGTTCTACTTCTGTGCTAACTAGTTGCAGAACTTTCTCTGGTTCTACTTCTGTGCTGACTAGTTGCAATTTCTCTGGTTCTACTTTTTCGGTAACTGGTTGGGAAATCTTAAGGTAAAGCTGGCTGAGTTGAGTAGCCACGCCATCCCAGCTAAACTTAGTTTGAACCCGACGCTTGGCAGCTTCACCTAATTTTCTTCGCCATTCTGGATTCAGTAAAATACGGTCGATTGCCGCAGCAAAAGCAGGAACATCTTGCGGTGGTGCAAGCAAACCAGTTTCTTCAGGAACTACAGTAAACTGAAGTCCACCCACATCGCTAGCAATTACGGGTGTACCGCTTGCCATTGCTTCAATTGCCACCAATCCAAACGGTTCGTAGTGACTGGGAACAACACAAACATCCGCAGCAGCGTAATAAGTTGGCAAAATATCCTGACTCAGACGACCGGCGAATGTAGTACATCCGCGCAATCCCAATTCATCAATAATACCCTCAATGCGATCGCGTTCGATGCCGTCGCTTTGTCCGGGTACGCTACCACCACCAATCATCAATTGCAAGTTCTTGTTACCGTAAAACTGCGACTCTTGCATCGCTCGCACTAATGTTTCAATTCCTTTACGTTGGTCGAAGCGTCCTACATACAATACTAATTTCGCATCGGGGTCAATTCCCAATTTAGCCCTAGCTGTCTTGCGGTCAACCGACCCAAATCGTTGAATATCTGTTCCACAAGGAATAATATCAATATTACCTTTGGTAGAAACCAATTGTCGCATATGTGCCCGCTCTTGGGGACTTGTTGCAATTATCCGCTCTGCGGTTTCTAAAATTTCGCGTTCTACTTCCAAGCGCTTCGTAGCAATGTCAGGAATATTGTCAATCGTCGCATATTTAACTGCTCCGAGTGAATGGTACGTATGGACTTGCTTGCAGCCAATCAAATTCTTCAACTGCATTCCCACCCAACTCGAAAGCCAATAGTTCGTATGGACTAAATCGTAAGTAAGATTATTTTCTTGTTGAAATTTCAGGAATTTTTCAATAAATTCTGGCAAATATTCAAATAATTCATCGCGGGGTACAAACTCAACCGCACCAGCACTAAAACGAATCGTTCGACAATTTGGACTGTGTTGAACTATTTCTTCTTGCGAATCACTAACTCTACGAGTATACATATCGACTTGCCATCCAAGTCGCCCAAGCGCTTCACCTACATTACGCACGTAAACATTTTGTCCTCCAGCCTCTTCTTTTCCAATTTCAATGGCAGGGTCTCCGTGGACTGAAATCAAGGCGATGCGTCGTTCTGTTTGAGAGTTCATAAGTTTGTTAGTTTTTTAGGTTAGTTAGACTTTAGGAGGCTCTTGAACGCGCTTACCCCTAATGCCTGAAATTTTACGGAATGTAAATTTATCTTCATCTTAATTTACTGCGGTCAATATTTTTATACATCTTCTCTTAGAAATATGCTGTAAATATTAAGTATTTATATTTAAAGTCTCTATACCTAAATTAGTATGATTTTATATATTTATACGGCTATTACTGGCTAAGGTTACTTAGTCAGCAACGTGGTAATATACCGCGCTTTAATGTTAGTAAAGGCGGCATTTCATCCGGTTTTTTACGCTTTTTGCATGTCAAAATAACTGTAATGAATGCAAATTCAAATACAGTCTTTTTTTACTAACTAGTTCATAGCCAAAATCAACCTAAATAGAAGATTTCTCGCGCATTCCTGTCTAAAAAACAGTCTTTTCGCGCTTCTTCTCTTCTAAAACAATCAAACCGCAAATTTAGTCGGCATTTATACTATATGCAAACTCAGTAGAAGTTTTGTTACAAGGTATACAATTTTTCGATAAAAGTTTGCAACCAATCTAATGTATAAATTTTAATTGTAAAGATTTGTAAAGGGTACTTTGCCATCGCACTTTCGCTCTGATTGCAGAATAGCAATCAGAGCAGACCTATTCCCTATTCCCTATTCCCTACTCTGGTATGCTGAGAAAGTAAAAAACTTGGCTTCTTGCTTGTAGCCGTCGAATCACTTGATATTACAATTATTCGGCTTTGAGAACGAATCTCAAAGCAACACATTATGCCTATGCAATTAAAATTTATTCCGGTTGAAGAGTTCTATTTTGCTCTAACCCTTGCGGTGAAGACTTTAGAAGATTTAGATAAACCTGGTTTAGTCGAACAGGTGCGATCGCGTCTTCAAGTCGAATGCGGTCAATCTTCTACTGTTGCTCCAGGTAAAAATACATTTAACTATGTATTCCAGGTTCAAGATGTCGATAACAGTCCCGCACCTGGACTCATCGTCTCGATTTCAGATTGGCAAGATAAGTTGCGTCTTAGCAGCGATTACGGTTGGACGTTGGATGGCGATCGCAAACCGTCGCGGACAGACAAATTTGAAGTGCGATCGCACTTTACCCAACAGTTGCTCAAACACTTGCACGATTGGTTACAAATCGAGTTTATTTAAAAAAGCAAACAAAGCGGAAATTAAAAATTAAAAATCAATTTACATGATTTTTAATTTTTAACTTGAATGCTTCGCTGATTAATTTGTCGTTTGTGCAGCCAGTCTTTGCTTAAGCTGTTCGAGTTCGTTTGCCCAGCGAGGATCGGGACGAATCGTATCGGAGTCTCCTCCAGTTGCCGGAGCAGTTTCCCGACCACCCCCGGAACCACCACCACCTCGACGCGATTTCTTCGACGAGCTTTTCCTTCCTTCTCTACTTGTAGTGGGACTTGAACCACTACCACCACCACCACTACTACTACTACTTTGAGGAATTGGTTTCGCTGGTGGTGCTTGTTGTGGTTGCTGTTCATCACCCTCATCACCCTTTGTTCGAGGCAATGCCTTTTCAAGCTTGATTGGGGAATCCTTGAACAAGTAACCGTTATATTTTTCAATAATCTGGTCGGCTTGTTCGTCATTATTAACCGTTAAAAAACCAAAACCGCGACATTTGCCTGTTTTTCGGTCTTTAATCAATTTAGTAGTGACAGCATCACCTTCTTCTGCAAACACAGCTTGCAAATCTTGGCGATCGATTTCTTCTTTCGGCAAATTACCTATATACAGGCGAATGGACATGGACTATTCCTCCAGACTAGAATCAATGCGACTAGGTAAAAAACAAAACAAAACATTTAACTGGCATAGGGATATTGTATAGATACTATTGACTGACACCACCTCAAACCAATTTTTGGACTTCAAATTGTTAACCTATACAATACTGTTTTTTTTCCCAAGCAAGCTTATATAATACAAAGCTTACAAAACGCCAGCAATATTTTAATTCTAAGAATTTTAAATTTTACAACTTTTTCTCTGCTATAAAAACTTTTTCAATGCCTTTTTTCGGAGAATTAAACACCAGTTCTTAGATTATCATGGTATTTTCTTGGTAGCTAGTTCAGCCCCTACATTTCTTTGGATGGTCAAGATACCATTCGTTACAAAGCATTGCATCTTTAGTATTGTAGCATAAAATACAATATTACTTCTTACCAATAAATTAGAAATAAAAACCAGCCAGTGACTGATAAATTTTTGTGCTTATTGGGGGATAAAAAGTATATAGGTTGGCACAACTAGCTTTTAGGAATAACGAAGCCAAAATAACGAGCTTCCATACAACTGAGTTGGAATACTGAGTTCGGCTGATTGCATTTATTTTTATTGTTAATATTTTTAACTTTTTTAATTTTTTTAACATTTGTTTACAAATGGTCATTTGTTCTTTGTTGGTTGTCCTTTGTCATTTGTCATTTATCCTTTGTCATTTTTAGCTCCCCTGCACCCAAGCGCTCCTACCCTTTAAGCAAAATATAAGCTCCCCAAGCTTCTGCGGCTACAGCAACAATAATAGACCATATTGGATGAGGACTATTGATTATTTTGCCACTTTGTGTTTGTAGCGATTGAATATCGAGCCAAGGAGTTGCCCCGCGTCGCAACCAACCTGTAACCGTAACTTGGCGGCCAATGAAGTCTTGGGGGTTGAGAGGTTGCCCCAACCAAGAAATATGATGTAATTTCACTAATGCTGTATTGGTTTGGAGAATCAAATCTTGACCGAGACTGTTACTCGTACCGCGACGACCTAGAAGTTTGCCACTAAGACACACACCAACGTTATCGATGGGAATCGCAGTTGGATTGTCTAACAACTGTGGCAATTGTTCTTCAGTTTGTAAATTGGCGTTTAGGTTGGGGAAAAACAAATTGATTCGGATTAATGTGCCAATACTGGTGCAGATAGCAATACAACCGACGACAAAATACCAATCGTCGTAAATCCATTTGAGGTTGATGATTTTGAGTGCAAATGCTACTTGCCAACCAAGCCTAATTATGCAAGCAAAGACAAAACCAATGGGAATTCCCAAAAAGGGTGCGATTTGCATGTAGAATATTTGCTTTCTAACTCGAATCGAATTTTGGGTTTCGATATCGAGTTCGGGTTCGAGATGCCATTGACGAGCGATTTGACTGTGACGTTGAATGCGCGAGCCAATCAAGGGATGGGTGTTATTGATGGTAAACCAGTAGCGGTAAGGATTAAGATAATCCCACATTAACAAAGAATCAAAGGAAACGTGGGGTGCGAGACTGCCCAAAGTCATACTTTGCTTGTAACCAAGGGTTAAAGTAATATTCAAACTTTCGAGTTGCCAAGTTGTTTGTTCCTGCTTTTGGATGTCCGAGGCAATACCCACAGCAATTTTGAGTAAACCGCGAGTTAAAGCGTTGGGGTTGCCTGTGAAATCAATTGCAAACCTGTCAGCGTAGTAAAGTCTAACTTGTGAGCTTGCAATTCCAGTCCCCGTTAACAAACACCAAATTCCATAGACACAACTCGATAAAGCAATATATACGAAGTTGACAAATCGGTTTGAACTTCTGTCTCCCCACTTAGCAAGCTGCTGGTACAACTTATAAATTGGGATTGTTACCAACAGTACCAACGACATGACAACATTATCCCAATGAGCAACATGCGCTAATTGCCCTGCATAAATTGCCGCAATTTCGTCATCGGCTAACTGCTGTAACAATCCTAAACTGACAACAATTCGAGTTGTTTGCGGCAGATGTCCGTAAGTAAATATTACGGGTGCAGCAATCGGTAAAAATTCGAGTTTTGGTAGTTGAATCCTGCGTTTTTGGCAGAAGCGTTGAACTACCCGCATGGCTTCTGGACTATGCGACTCCAAGACAACGCGGTCGAGATGTCGCAAACTGAAAAACCGTCTTAGTAACTTATCGAGTAACCAAGGTGACAGTGCGGTGACAGCGAAAAGTAATACCAATAACAACGTAGTTGGATTTTGATACAGCAACTGTATCGGTTCTGTCAAAGGTAACCAAACCAAAATATTATTGATAGTTGCCATTGCCCAAACTACCAATTCCCGAATTACCCAAAACAAGGCAACAAATGTCCCTGCTGTCAATAAATGCAAAGGAACTAAATTGATTTTTTCTTGCGGCTTCCACGATTTAGCGCGTCCAGCTTGTCGCCAGTAAATCGCCTGCGGTTTAGTTGGTGGACGGCTAGCTGGTACAATTTTACCACCGACATCTGCATCAGAAGCAACATTCGCTTCAACTGCTTCGTTTGTGGGGGGAGGTGGTAGGTTTACGGGTTCACGAGTGGATTCAACAGTGGTATCGAACGGCATAAAACCAGTCGCATCGCGTTCGGTTCGAGCCGCAATATCGCCTCTGTTGCGCTTGAGTAATTCCTGAAGCGATCGCTCTGCCCAAAGTTGAACTTCGATGTTATTACTTTGAGCGAGAATCTCCGAAAGAGTGATAGCAGCAGTGATATCACCGCTACGTGCATAAACTGCAACTAAGCCAATTTGAGCTTGCATTGCATCACGCGAACTGGTTGTCGTGGTTGCAACGCTCTCAAGAATCGTTTTAGCTGTTTGTATATCTCCTTGTTTGAGGGCAGTTAAACCATCTTCCAAAGAGGGTTCGGGATGTAAAGACATAGCTGAAAAGCGCTCTGAATTTCCCTGATGATAGTTAAATACGTGCAGCCATAAAAGCACTCTCGTCAAAACACAAGCGACACGCTTGGAAAGAATCTGTTAGTAGTAGTTGGTTGTTGTCATTCCATAGTAATCCTTTAGGTACTAAGAGCGCGATTATTCAAGCAATATCAAAAAATAATCGTCTTATTACGATAAATATTTCTAAATGTAGGGCAGGTAACATGCCTACCCTACAAATTTATCGGATATTCTTGAGGCGGAGTAGCCTAGTAGTGCTTATTCCCTTTACCCCTTACCCTTTACCCCTTACCCCTTACCCTATTCCTTCCTCTGACGATTTGCTGGAAAAAACTGGCGCGATCGCATTCAATACTAAACCCTCATGGTCTTGTTGGAGTTGATGGCAATTCCATTCATTGCGAAATAGCAACACCGGTCGTCCCATACTATCTTTCACGGTAGTAGTATTAAACATTCGTCCAATTTTTTCGAGCGCTTCCCAACCACCCTCAACCCAACGGGCAACGCTATAGGGTTGTGGGTCAAGTATGGTTTCGACTCCGTACTCGTTTTGCAGGCGAAACTGCACGACTTCAAACTGTAACTGACCCACCGCTGCTAAAATTGGGTCGCGTTTGGCTTCATCCACCGAGTACATAATTTGCACTGCACCCTCTTCCCGCAACTCCGAAACGCCTTTTTGGAATTGCTTGAATTTTGAAGGGTTAGGATTTCTCAAAACCGCAAATAATTCTGGCGAGAAATAAGGTATCCCTTCATACTCCAATTTTTGCCCCGTGTAAATTGTATCGCCAATTGCAAAAACACCCGGATTATTCAAGCCGATGATATCGCCAGCATATGCCACATCAATCGATTCCCGCTCTTGAGCAAATAGTTTTTGCGGGCGCGATAGACGTACAGCTTTCCCAGTACGCGCATGATTGACAGTCATATCTTTTTCAAACTTACCCGTACAAACGCGGATAAATGCAACTCGGTCTCGATGTTTCGGGTCCATATTTGCTTGCAATTTGAACACAAATCCCGAAAATTCCGGGTATGTTGGTTCAACTTCCCCAACGTTACTTTCATGATTTCCGGGTTTGAGTGCATACCCCAAGAAATCGCGCAAAAATAACTCAACACCAAAGTTAGTCATGGCACTTCCGAAAAACACGGGTGTCATTTTGCCAGCATGTACTAAATCCAAGTCGAGATCCGAACCCGCTCCTTCAATCAATTCCAAATCATTTTTGAGTTGAAAATAAAGGTCTTGTTCGAGCAATTCTTCGATTCGACTATCACCCAAATCAATAGTTGTATCGACAGCTTCTTTACTTCCGTGAGCGCTACGTTCAAATAAGTGAATTTGCTGGTTGTGGCGGTCGTATACACCCTTAAACCTATCTCCCATGCCAATGGGCCAGTTTACCGCGTAAGTTTGTAACCCCAATTCTTGCTCGATTTGGTCTAATAATTCCAACGGTTCGCGTCCGGGACGGTCAAGTTTGTTGATAAATGTGAAAATTGGAATTCCCCGCAGTTTGCAAACTTCAAATAACTTCCGCGTTTGCGGTTCTAAACCCTTGGCAACGTCAATCAGCATCACCGCATTATCAGCAGCAGCTAATGTTCGATATGTGTCTTCGCTAAAATCTTGGTGTCCCGGCGTATCCAACAAATTAATTTGACAGTCGCGGTACTCGAACTGCAACACCGTCGAAGTAATCGAAATTCCCCGTTGCTGTTCCATTGCCATCCAGTCTGAAGTCGCTTTGCGTTGTGCGCGTCGCGCTTTTACAGCCCCTGCTTCGTGAATAGCACCTCCGTACAGCAACAGTTTTTCGGTCAGCGTGGTTTTGCCCGCGTCAGGGTGAGAAATAATCGCAAAATTACGGCGACGTTCGACCGCATCGATAAGTTCAGTCTCTAGTTCAGTTGACATAAATGTATTTGCTTGCTCTTATCTATTTAATTTAACTTTTCCCAATTTAGCCAGGACTTTTAATCTTAAGACAACTATGGGCATGATAGGGTTTTTATAGTTGTTAGTTGTTAAGAGTCAGTTGTCAGTTGTCAGGAGTCAGTTGTTCGTTGTTATAACTACGCTCAATAACTACTGACCGCTGACCGCTGACCGCTGACCAATAAATTTTCAAAGGGAGAAAGTAATGTACGATACGGATAAACGAAAACTGCTATCAGCATTGTGTCATGGGGCTATCTTTTTTAGTACAACTTTAGTTTCAATTGGCATACCAATTTTTATATTGTTTATATCCAACGACTTAGTAGTCAAAGAAAATGCCAAAGAATCCATCAACTTCCACCTTAATGTCTGGGTTTATGGATTCATTATTGGTATATTGACTGCAATTACCTTTGGTTTGCTTTTCCCACTTGCTGGACTTTTCTATTTAATCCATTGGGGGTTGACAATCTGGGCACTGTTTCATGTATTAGGGGATGATGTGACTACAGCTTTCCGCTACCCTTTCATCTTCCGCGTCTTTTAGCACTTCATTCTTATTCCCTCAACCAGTCCTCGCAATCATAATCTCGATCGAAATGATTACTACTTGTGGGTAAATGGAAAGCACGGTCAATTATTAATTACCCATTAAGACGAGTAAATACTCCTCACAACAGTTTCTTAATGATTTTTGACGGTAGAATTTGCAAGAATTTTTAACAACTTTTTTGATTCGATTCACTAAAAGTAGCCCTGCTGACGCTGTACAATACAAAATTGCCCCACGTCACAATCGACGCAGGGCATTATACAGTTAAGCGCTGCCTGTAGTCTGCCACTTGTTTTGGCTGCTCACGCTCATGCGCTGTGACGCTTTCTTGATTGTCCATATTACTCGATTAATAAAACTTTATGTTTCCTATACACCGCCCCCGTCGTTTGCGTACTCATCCCCAACTGCGCCGCATGGTACGCGAAACGGTCTTAACAACAAATGATTTAATTTATCCATTATTTGCCGTACCTGGTGAAGGCATAGCAAACGAAGTAAAATCGATGCCGGGAGTTTACCAACTTTCAATCGATAAAATTGTCGAGGAAGCAAAGGAAGTTTACGATTTAGGAATTCCCTCAATAATTTTGTTTGGGATTCCCGCTGATAAAGATATCGATGCGACTGGTGCATGGCACGATTGCGGAATTGTTCAAAAAGCCGCAACTGCCGTAAAACAGGCTGTCCCCGATTTAATTGTCATCGCCGATACCTGTTTGTGCGAATACACCAGTCACGGACATTGCGGTTATTTAGAAGTAGGAGACTTAACAGGTCGAGTTTTGAACGACCCAACTTTGGAACTACTCAAGAAAACCGCAGTTTCTCAAGCCTCTGCGGGTGCAGATATTATTGCCCCATCGGGCATGATGGACGGATTCGTACAAGCAATTCGCAGCGGTTTGGATGCAGCGGGGTTCCAAGATACGCCGATAATGTCCTATGCAGCCAAGTATGCTTCGGCTTACTACGGTCCATTCCGCGATGCAGCCGATTCCACACCGCAATTTGGCGATCGCAGAACTTATCAAATGGACCCAGGTAATGCCAGGGAAGCGATTAAAGAAATCGAGTTGGATATTTTAGAAGGTGCGGATATGTTGATGGTGAAGCCAGCATTGGCATATATGGATATTATTTGGCGCGTTAAGGAAGCAAGTAATTTACCTGTTGCCGCCTATAATGTTTCCGGTGAGTATGCAATGGTGAAAGCTGCGGCTCTCAACGGTTGGATTGACGAACAGCGCGTAGTTATGGAAACGCTAACCGGTTTTAAACGTGCGGGTGCAGATTTGATTTTGACTTACCATGCCAAAGATGCCGCACGCTGGTTAGGTTAAGCAATATTAGGGCATGTCGTGAGTTACAAGATTTCCGACGCGTGTAAAAGTCGGGAATCTGACCAAACACAACATGCCAGAATTAGTAATGCAGTACTACTTAGTTTAATAGTACTGCATTACTAATAAAGTCTCGGCATTAATCCTCTAATTAGCAATCGAAGACGATGAGTATATATAGCGGATGAGAAATTAGAGGGCTTTGTTTTAAACGTATATTCCAGGAGTAAGAGATTGCACGCTGGTTAGTCAGATGACGATGCGATCGCTTATAAAATAATATAGTTAAAGAAAATATTTTCAGTTGGCAATATTGAGCCACTGAATCGGTTTAATAAAGCAGTCAGCTTTTAGCGACTAGCCATCAGCGGTTTGTTTCGGGTCAATACCGGATTCGGTTAATAAATGGACAAACCCCGTAAAAATGCTGATATTTCTACCTCATTGAGGTAGCGTATTCGTATGGCTATAAACTAATGCGATTGTCTTAGGCTTAATAAAGTAGTTGTGTAATTTCATTGTTATTAAAGGGAGCATCGGGATATGGATATGCAAGTTCTGAGAGAACGGGCGGGACTCAGCCGTGCAGAGGTTGCCTTCAAACTTGCAATCAGCGAAACCAGCGTCCGCAATTGGGAAGCAGGACGCACCGAACCAACAATGACACCAAAAAAATACGTAGATGCATTGCGGTTATTTAAATGCACGCCCGAAGAATTAGCAGGTGCGAGTGAAAAATCAATCAACCAGCGACACAAGCGTAAACCTGGAAGACCGAGACGTTTTCCAGATGGTCAAGTAATTCAACTTGCAGACGCATCGCTGACAATTGAGCGTGTTAATTAACAGCCGCTTGCTGAACTAAATACGCTGCATCACAACTTCGATATTTGGTTCGACTTCTATCCACAAAACTGCACTCTTACAACAACTTAAAGGTTTTTCGGGTCTGTAAACCAGTTTTGAAGGACCTTTAATTTCGACAGCATGACAATATTCCACATCCGAGCCTCTTCTGACTGCGATTATGGGTTCTAATTCGTTATGCTTGCGATTGCGATCGAGCTTATGCTTGTTGATGTGAATCCGAGTCATCGCTTTTCGTAATCGAGTTTTCCAG
>CAXTCQ010000114.1:0-24466 GCA_964242965.1 uncultured Calothrix sp.
GTGTCAACCTGTGTTGATGTGGAAATATACGTTATTTGGGGATTATTGGTGGGGTGGGGGCGGGTTTATTGAAATTTTTCATTTGCCCGCTGATTGGTTGGTGAACCCGCCCCTACGCATCATTCCCGTATTCGACCAATTCCCAAATTTCGGGCGGCACGGTACGTTTTGCGGCTTGACGTTCGCTGGCGTAATCGGTCAACATCTGCGATAATTGCGGGTTGGCACGTTCTTGCAATCCTTGAATTTGATTTAGGGGACTGCCGACAAACAGCGTTTTTACTACCATTTGGTTCCAGGCTAAATTGTCAAGATACTGGCTGGGGTAGGGATTGTTGAGTGCGATCGCATTAAACACGGCTACCATATTGCTGCGAACACCCTCGGCTGCACGTTTCTGCAATCTTTCGGGGTGCGTCAACAACGGTAAAGCTTGGTAAAGCGCTATTAGTTCGCCCATATCCGCAGCATTGAATAGTTGCTCTAATGTCTGCAAATATACCTCTGCATTATCACTTGGTAGCGCTAATAACAGTAATATTCGTCCGACTTGGTCTATAGTCCAATTATTAGGAAACCAACCTTTGCATAGCTTTGCAGCCGCTTCTAAATCTTCGTTGGTTAATTCTAAATCTTGTTTACCTGTATAACGCGGTACAGCGCTAAATGCAGCGAAGAATACTCGTACAGCAGCACCCGCTGCTATTTCCTCATACTTTGTATCGAACCATTTCAATGCATCTTGAGTTATACGTTGTGTTAACCAACTATATAAAACGTCGGTGACAGTGATATTTTTAGCTTCTAAATAAGTAGTAGTAAACATAATTTATAGTTAGATGGATTTGTAGAATCCGGGTAACTTTTACGAAACCCGGATTTTAAGCCTCACGACAAATCAGAATTAATGAAACAAACTACTGGAGGCACAAGCCGTATGTTTCGGGAGCGAAAAAATTATTAGACTGTTTCTACTTTTGCAAGTAAATCTTCGCCTAACTTTTGATTGCGTTTGCGCTTGAGGATCGAATTAGCAGCAACGAATCCAAGTAAACCTAAACCAGCAAGAGCGCTAGGTTCGGGAACTTTGGTTCCACCTTTACCTTCAATTTTCAATACTTGAACGCGACCTTGGAAGAAGTCACCGACATAAAGCTTGTCATCTCTAAGGGATGTACCAGCCGTCCAGTTAAATCTACCAGGTGCGAGGTCAAGGGTAGTGCCAAAAGGAGGTTCGCCTAATTGGGGAGGTGCTACAGGGTTACCTGATGCATCGCGGGCAACTTCGCCATACTTCGTGAGGAAATTACCATTTTTGTCGAATACCTGGACGCGGCTGTTGATAGAGTCAGCTACGTAGATGTTTTCCTCCTCGTCAACTTCTATACCGATTGGCTGAATAAATTGTCCATCTCCAGTGCCTTGTGTACCAAATGCCAGCAGCGGATTACCTTGTGGATCGAGTACCTGAACTCGGTTATTGAACTGGTCGCTCACGAAGATATTTCCACTAACAGGGGAAATTCTCACACCTGCTATTCCTTGGAATTGTCCGGGTGCAGTACCAGTAGTGCCGATACTACCAAGTAGCTGACCGTCCTTAGTGTATTTATTGATTTTGTCACCGCTAAAATCACCTATATACACAAGGCCTTCTTTGTCAAAGGTCACACCAGATGGGCCAAAAAAGGCTCTACCAGGTATAAGACCACCAAATGAGCCAAATGAGTTAATAAAGTTACCTTGGGGGTCATAAACATTGACGCGGTTGTTAAAAACGTCACCTACATACAGATTTCCTGTCTGTGGATCGAATTCTAAAGCTGATGGCTCATCAAATTGTCCGGGTTCTTTACCACCAGTACCAACTGCTCCCACCCAGGTATTATCTGGTTTATATATTTCAACTCGGTTGCCGATAGCTGGGTTAAAAGTGCCATCCGGATTCAAACCGCGACCGTTACTCACATACACATTTCCAGTAGATTCCTGGACTGTAATGCCTTGGGGAACAAATAGTTCGCCAGGTTCACCAATTGGAGGACCGAAACCAGGCTTACCAATTTGACTATCGTAAGTCAAGCTGATTGCCAAGGATTGGGCTGCTCCTGCGAGAACCATGAACCCAGTACTGACAACTGCGATGGAAAGATTTTTTACTAACTTCATAGTGAATTCTAGGTGACGTAAGGTATAATTTGACTTGGGTGACTTTAGTTACCCGCCCTAATTTTTGAATCCCTTACTGCTTTTGAGGAAATAGTGGTATTTAGGTGTTTTGGTTAGGAGTGAGAGCGTAAAGATTAAAGACTGCAATTCTTTAAACCTACTGCTCCCTACTCCCTATTCCCTAATTCCTAGTCCCTTCTTCAAGCAGTATTTTTTTGAGCAAATTTTCCCTAGCTTTGCCAGGAAATAACCAATTACAGAGTTTCTACTTTTGCAAGTAAATTTTCGCCTAATTCTTCTTGACGCTTGCGCTTCCGCATCGACTTGACACCCAACGCACCAATCGCAACCAAGCCCGCTATCGAAGCTGGTTCGGGGACTTTGCGACCTTCAGCTTTGAGGTCAATTTTCAAGACTTGTCCAGCACCTGCGAGTCTGGCGCGGTTTGAGGTATACAAATTGCCATCGGGACCAAAGAATAAGCCCGATGCAGCTTCTAGTCCTTCACCGCTCCAAACAGTTGAGCGAGTACCATCTTTAGCAATCTTGATGATGGAACCGCTGATATCACCAGTAATGACACCACCCTGTTGAATTGCTTTCCACTCGGATTGATTAATGTGTTGGAGTGCGTATAAACTGCCTTCTTCGTCGTATGCCACACCAGTTAACTGCGTAAAGCCATTAGCTATTTCTGTGCCAGTCTCTTCTACTTGGTTAGTACCTATCGTAGCTATGCTGGTCGTGGTCAAATTCTCGTCAATTTTCCAGATAGGTGCTGTTCCTTCTGGATAGGGGAAATAAGTATATCCGCTGACTGTTAAGCTACCATCGGGAGCAACTGCAATACCTGTCGGTACTGATTGGTTGGATACAGGCAGACCATTAGCAGCTTGTGTATAACCAGGAGGTAGTGGTGCGCCTCCGGTTGGGTCAACTAACCCTTCAGGAAGTACTGGGAATTGGTCTGGAGTTAATTGTACGGTTAGTAGGGGGAGGGCTTTTACATCCTTAATACCGCTGCCATCAAGTCCCACTTTGTAGATACTGTTGCCGCCGCCATCAACGACGAAAGCATTATCATCCTTAATTGCCAAAGCATAAGGGTTGGAAACTAAATCGGTGCCATCGGGGTTATTTAGGGCTTCATAGTTCGCAAAATCAGCAAGCGCTGTCAGCCCACCAGTTACCAAGTCAACTTTAAATAGTTTTCCTAAATCGGGGGCTTCGAGAATGCTATCCCGACTATTTGGGTTGCCTGCAACACCTGTTAATAAATAAGCGTTTCCTTTGGAGTCAAATTTGAAGTCCGCAGGTCCTGCTGCTTGTTCGCCCGATGGTACTAAGGCGATAGAGGTGAGATTTGAAAGAAAATCTGTTTTTGTTCCGTCGGCAGCAATTTTGATTACAGAACCATTAGCACCTGCACATAAAGGAATATATTGAGCGCTGGGTGAGGGAATACATCTTCTTCCGCCGTCTCCGTCGCCACCTTTACCACTCGTTGTCACGTAAAGGTTGCCGTTGCTATCCCAGTCCATGTTGCGAGGGTTATCAAGACCATCAGCAACTACTGTTAGCGAAGCTGCTTGTACTTTTGGTGCGGCAACTAGAGCTAAGGAAAGGCTAAGAAATGTAAGAGTCAAATGCTTGAGTTTCATGTTTGGCAGATTAAATAATGGCGAAGTTGGGATCGGGTTTGTCATTTGTCATTTGTCAGTTGTCAGTTGCCAATTGAATATCAATATTTTCCTAACCACTAACGAACTACAAATGATTGCTAAGTTGATAAAACTTTTTGGGGTTAGGATTTGACACTGCCATGATGCCAGTGTCAAATCTGCTTCACCAAATCTATTTGGAGTTTTCGATGCGGATGACTTGACCAACTCCAGGTCGCCCACCGCGATTGATTATGTAAAAGGCATTATCGGGACCAATAGTCAAGGCGCATGGTGCCTCTAACACATCACCATCTAAGATAGTTGTGCGATCGCCATTGGCAGCTATTCTGACTAACGAACCTGATTGTTTGCCTTTCCAACCTGATTGATTCATATGCTGCAAAGCGTATAAGTTGCCGTCTGCATCAAAAGCTAAATCAATTAGTTGGGTCAAACCATCCGCAAAGACTGTTATTTCACCGTCAGCATCGATTCGATAAATTTTGGCTCCGCCTTCGGGAAATGGGAAACCAGTAAACGTGCTGACGTAATAAGCTTTATCGGGTCCTTTGGTAACGCTTGTTGGGACTGGTGCGATCGCAATTTGCGATGGTCGCGCATGACGATAAGCACTTGGTGGTGGGGTATGTCCTTTGTCAAAATTTTCAGCGTTAGAACCTGGAAAGATTGGATTAGTTAAAACTTGCTTTGGAAGGACGGCGGTTACTTTTAGGTCGCTTCCTTCAGTGCTTATGCTGAGTATATCATTAGCTCCTGCATCAACTATAACAAGTTTCTGTGAAGTTGCCGCTTCATCTATGAAGAATGCTAAAGGATTGCTAACTAGCTCGCTTTCATCCGGATTGAAGGTAAGTTCGTACTCCGCAATATCCGCAATTGCAGCCCAAGAATTAGTATCAAAGTCAACAACGACCATTTTACCCAAGTCGGTGTTACCTAAGATATTGCGAAACTCTGGATTTGCAGCATAACCAATCAGCACGTAAGGTAAACCTTTGGCATCAAATTTGATGTCGTGGGGACCTGCTGCTCCCGTACCATCGGGAAATGCGACTGAAGGTAGCCCGGTAATTACAGGTATAGCTTTATTATTTTCAATTTTTGCGATCGCGCCAGTTGTGCCGTAATGTAAGTTTCCTTGACCGCTGGCTGCTGGAATCGAAGCTCCATCGCCTCCCGTTCCTGATATAGCAACATAGAGACTACCGTCGGGACCAAAGCTCATACCTTTGGGGCTATTCAGACCGTCGGCAAGGACTGTAAATGATGTGGTAGTAAGTTCTTGAATCATATCTATCAATTTTTTTAAATGAAATAATCCGCGATACAAGCAATAACGGTATTTTCCGGGTCGTCAATCCCTAACTAGACTCATACAATAAAGAAGCGCTACAAGGCAGAAGCTTGTAACGAGGTTGGCTATTTTAAGGTATAAGGGTCAAAAAATATCTTTGATTTGAAATGTTGCAACATTGATATCGGTTAATAGTTAGTTGTTTGTTTTATGTAGATGATTAACCCTTTTGTCGAATAGGCGAGACGCGTGTCATTGTTAAATTTGTGTTTGGCAGGCAGGATGCCTACTAGTCCATGTCATTAATTTTGCTGGATGTAGAGACGCTTTCTTTCGCGTCTCTCCAAGGTTTTCAACACCTAACCAATCCATCAAAACGTCAGACATAGACCACTATACCTGACGGTGTCAGCAGGCAGGATGCCTACCTTACTGCGACAGCTAGCGACTCATTGCGAATTCTTCCTTTTTAGGCTGCGGGATGTAGCTCATACCGCGATTGAAGGCTTCTAAATTGCCTGCTTTTGCTTCGCTCAAACGCTTTATATTCATACTTTCAGCGCCAAAGTCTTCGATTTGGAGTTTGCCGTGAGGTAATTGTTCGCCATGCTTCCAGAACGTAATGCGATGCAAAATGAAACCAGATGCTTCGGGGTCGCCGAAAGCGTGCGATGCTGGAATCAACATGCTCGGACAGCGTTGATAAAATCCAAGTTCTGGATAGAAAAACTCATGCTCGATTAAATGCCAATTGCTGATGGGTTGCGATCGCAATGTCGCTTTCACTTTCTGGTCATACTCGTCGCGGTAATCACCTTCAGTCATCGAAACTTCGCCATCTGGACTTAGTAAGTGTGCCCAATCATTCATGTTGCGGAGGTCTGACAAATAATCGATTCCGACTTCTAGGGGAGCATCAACATAAATGGTGTCGGTATCGATGAAGTAATTACCTTTCGCAGCTGCTTTCAACCCAGCTTTACGCTCTAAGTTTCCTTTGAGCGAACGACATTCAGAAGTATGGACGGTATGTATACCCTGCATAATCATCTGAGTTTGGCGCTTGGGATCGACAAAGCTTAACCAATGGAAATATACACCTTTTTCGTCGGTTCCGGGTTCGATGTAGTCGCTGGGGAAAAGTAAGACGGGGTAAACTTGGTAATATTTCTGATATTCAAGCCCGCAATGCCATTCAATTCCTTGAAATAGCGGATTCTCAAGCTTCTTGACGTGATAGTAAAGGTCTTTGTGATAACCGGAAGCAGTACCGCGCCAGGTATTTTCGTCCATCTGCTCTTTCATCCGGCTGTAGAGCGTCCATTCGTCCAAATTTTTGAGATTGCAAAGATAGTCGAAGACATTCTCCGGGGGTGCTGCAATGTAGGCAGATGTTGCAAATGTATTTTTTTCCATTAACTGCTAGCTCCTGATTTTTAATTTAATAACGGGCGTAATGTATTGGGGGCAATATCTGAGGGCACAATATCTGAGGGCACAATGTATTGTGCCCCTACGGCTAATAACTAATTGCCATTGCTTTGTGGCGAAGTATTCTCGCGTTGAGAATTCGGTCTTCTGCTAACTGCTTCGCAGCTTCATTTGTAGTAATATCTTGCTGATAGGCGCGAGCAAAAATTTCCAATAAAGTGTCGTAAATATTGTTAACTTGTTGAAAAGCTTTTTCTTCGTTATAACCAATCATTTCGTTATAAACGTTAATCAAGCCTCCGGCGTTAATTACATAATCTGGAGAATAAAGAATTCCTTTATCAGTGAGCATTTGCCCGTGAATTTTTTCTTGCCCTAATTGATTATTTGCACAACCGGCAATAATCGAAGCGCTAATTTTAGGAATTGTTTGGTCGTTAAGAATTCCACCCATTGCACAAGGCGAGAAAATATCGACGTTTTGCGAATAAATCTCATCGGGTGCAACAACTGTCGCCCCATAAAGACGTTTCACATCTTGGCTTCTTTCATAGCTAATATCAGTTACAAATAACTTAGCACCATTTTCATATAAATGCTGACAAAGATTCTTGCCAACATTACCTAAGCCTTGTACCGCAACTTTTACACCCTCTAATGATTGAGTTTGTAACTGGAATTTGACTGCGGCTTTCAGACCTAAAAATACTCCCCATGCAGTAACGGGTGCAGGACCGCCGGATTTTTCTTCGACTCCGACTACATGTTTTGTTTCTTTACTAATTGTACGCACATCATCCGCAGTCAAATTAACATCTTGCCCCGTGATAAAGCGACCGTTCAAGCTTTCAACAAATCGTCCGTAAGCTCTTAATAAATCATCGCTTTTGTGTTCGAGCTTGGAGATAATTACAGCCTTACCACCACCTACAGGAATATTCGCACAAGCAGCTTTATATGTCATGCCGCGACTTAGCCGCAATGCATCTTTTAATGCTGCTTCTTCATTGAGATAAGGATACAAACGTGTTGCGCCCATTGCCGCACCTAAAGTTGTATCGTGAATAGCAATTATAGCTTTGATATCTGGGTCTTTACCATGACAAAAAACAACTTGCTCGTGACCCATTTCGCTGACATTTTCAAATAAGTTCACCCAATTATTCCTAATTTATGATTGGTTCGTAGTTGCGCTTTAGCGCTCCTGTTATTTATTAGTGATTAGTCATCAACGGTCAGTAATGAATAATTAATGATGGCAAAGCATAACTAACAACTGACTACTGACTCTTAATAACTGACTAAATATTTGGAAAAGAAAGCATTGCTGATTTTTTCTTCTCAGTAGCTTTAATACCTTGTGCTGCTAAACCTTGGTTGCGTCCTTTCGATGGAGCGGCACGGTCGGGGTCGATAATCACATCAATAACGAAGGGGAGAGGAGATGCCATCGCTTGGGTCAGTGCCGCTTCAATATCGGCTTCATCCGTAACGCGAATACCGTCTGCACCCATACCGCGTGCAATCATTGTAAAGTCGGTTTCTGGCATTGTGGCATCTGCACCAGTCATTCCCAACATTTTCATCCCTTGGTGGCACATATTATATCGGGCATCGTTGAGAACTACCCATACTGCCGGAATTTGGTATTTTACAGCAGTGTTGATTTCGTTGTTCATCAACATTGAACCATCACCAACTATGGCAACAGCTTTACTATTACTTGCTTGTGCTGCACCGAGAATTCCAGCCACCGAATGACCCATTGCCCCTACACCAGTACTAACCCGATAACGGTTAGCGCTGGAGAATCGTAGTAAATGGGTTGACCAGGTAAAGGAGTTGCCGCACTCTGCCATAACTATGGCATCGCTACCTTCAACTACTATTTTCTGAATCGCTTCCATCAAGATTTCTGGTCGCACTAAGTCGCTGCTGCTTTCTTTGACAGCTTCGAGTTCGGGATTGGGTAGTATTCCAGATGTTGAGTTCGATAAGTGTTTGGGCAAGCGTTTGAGTAAAGCTTGGACAAACAGCTTGATATCTGCTTGCACGGCAAGTGTCTTGGAACTTGGGTAAGCAACTCCCGGTACTTCGGGGTCGATATCTACGTGAATGAAACCACCGGGAGGAACCATTGCCTGGTTCCAAAACGATGTTGGTTCGCCGAGACGGGTTCCGAGTACGAGGGTGTGGTGGGGGGTTTGTTCTTGCATGTATTGCATTACAGAACCATGTCCGCCTAAACCTGTAACACCGACAAACTGGGGATGGGTTTCGGGGAAGATACCTTTAGCGCGTGGCGAACACATTACGGCTGCGCCTGTACGTTCGGCAAGTTCAAGGATGGAGGCTGCTGCGTGTCTAGCACCGTAACCTAACCAAATTGCGAAAGGGGCTTCGATGATGTGGGAAATCGTTTTGGCTAGAGCATCTTCACTTGGTGTCATTAACGAGCAATGCACGCCGAGTTGCGGCAAAGTAATATCGTCAACTGGACTGGTTTGAACTGCGGTCGGGATACTCAAATGTGCAACAAAACCGCCTTGCTGCCCCATACCTAACGCCAATCTGCGGAAAATCTGCGGTAATTGTGCAGGTGATTCTACTGTGATTGCATAGTTAAATAAAGCACCTGTTGTAAATATACCACTACTGGGTAATGTGTAACTGCTAGTTTCTTGAATAGCCCAACGTCCGCGTTGCGGTGCGGAGGTACAAGCCGAGATAAAAATTACTTTAGCACCTTCGCCACGGGCTGCAAATAAACCTGTGAGGGCGTTGGTAATACCCGGACCGGCGGTGGTGAATACTACTACAGGACGGTCGTTAGCAAGGTTTGCTTCGACTGCGGCAAATGCTGCACCAGCTTCGTGACGAAAGTTGAGTACCGGCACTTTGCTATTCGACATTGCACCCCATAGTGCTGCCATTGCACCACCCGCAACACCGTAAGCACTTTGCACTCCCAAATCTTCTAACATTCGCGCGATCGCTTCGGCAACATTAGAGGGGGTTGCTGGTTCCACATCGGAACGCGACTCCAGGCGATTGTTTGACCGTTCTTGATAAGTTGTTGTTGCTGCATCTATTGCCGCATCGATTAAAGGATTCACGTAACTTTCTGTCAGAAAATCCTCATGTACTCGAGTGCTGGCTGTTGTTGATGCAATGTTGTCTAGACTCATTTTAATTACTTCCAATATCTTGTCGTGAACACCGTTGCGGTCACTCAAGCTGCGAAACAGCATTTACAGCCATGAAAAGAAAGCAATATAAATGGCTGCGCTTGCTACTGCAATCTCGCTCCTCAGCTTGATTAACACTCTCGATTACCCTGAGAACTACCTACATACCGCTATTGCCTTCACTTAAAATTTAATTTTTGTTAAGTGTGTTCTCATAGCAACAAGATTACAGAAGCTCAACACCTAGTTTCAATGAATTTTCTTTCGATCGTATTGACTGTTTTTTCCCTATCCTTGTTATATCCCAATACTTAGGAATCATTAATCGCTATTGCCTCAAGTCGCTTCTACCTTTCGACATAAAGCACGCTAAACTCCTTTCACGTTCATCTAAGAAATTTTGTACGCATTTATACTGGACAGCTTTTTCAAGTTCGCTCTAGAACGAAGAACGCTCTACGATAGTAGTGCAAATTGCTACAAGCAATACATCAAACCTCATCGCAGCTTTATTGAATCTTTATCTTTAGCATCTAAATCAGGATTATTGAGGGCAAATTTCTGCTCTTAAAATCATTATTTTTGCGGAGGCATGATGTTATTATCCGATTTACTACTTTTGGCAGATGACAAAAATATAATTCACATATTTTCAATAAAAGCGTCTTCCTTTGGACAGATGACAATGTAAAGTATTATGTAGTTAAATCTCAGGAGAGTTAATCGTAAAATCTTATGCAACAAATAAGAATGAACTATAAAGTAAGCGGAGTTTTAAGTAGCAAATGCAAATTGATTATCCTTGTCGGGGGTTAATACCCCGACCTAATTTACGGTCGATAGTTTTGAGGAGCAAGTCGGAATCCACATATATAAACTTACGAATTACGAATTCTTTCATTCAACTTCAGCCCTACAGGAGGCGCACAGTCGGCGATGAATTGTAAGCATCGGTTTATTACTTTTTCACTTTCCCCTGGTTTGTTGAGAATATGAATCAATTCATCGGCAAATCAATCAATAAAAAAATCCCGATTAAATTGGTTGCAAATTCTCAATAAAACCAAGCTTGAACAAGGTCAGAATTCAGGATTTATAATCGAGGTAAAACCCATTAAAAATCTTGATTAACTAGAAGATTAATAGTAGAACGATTGATTGTAAGCATGGTTATAAAAGCGCTCGACTTTACAGTAAATTTAAAATTCAGCGATTTAAATTAAGATATTGTTTTAAGTCAATTTGATGCGGATGAAGATATTTTTTGATCCCTTTAAAAATTAGTAATTTTCTTTTATAGAGAATATATATTCTGGATGAGATTAATCATATATATTTAAATTAGTCTAAAATGATAAGTAAGAAGTTTTGCGGTGAATAGCCGCATCAAGTAGATTAAATTTGCTGATAGAGAAATCCTATTAATGGCTACGGCTATAGTGTTTAACTGTATAAGGTGAAGGGTGGTGCTGTGAATTATATTGACTATACATTACTAGAGTTTGACTCATTGGCTGCATCTAACCCAGAAAAAATATGTAAGTATTCGCATTCTCTGATAAATGAAGTTACAGATGCAGCCTTTTGTATAGATGAGAAAGCGCGTTTATTGTATGCGAATAAAGCAACATGCGGTATGACCGAATACTCGCACAAAGAACTAATGTCAATGACGCTTACTAATATAGATATTGAGTTTTCCGAGCAATTATGGTCGCAGCAATGGCAAACAATTAAAAAAGAACAAAGTTCCACTTTTGTTTCGCGTTACCAGACAAAAACAGGTAGAGTATTTCCGGTTGAAATTAGAATTAATTACGTTAAACATGAGGAAATGGAGTTTGGTTGCGTTTTTGTCAAGGCAAGTAATCAAATTGTACCCTCCAGTCAAGAAAATGTTAGCGATTTCTTCAATATCAATCAAGTATCAGCACAAGCATCATCCGAGTACAAAAAAAGCGAAGCTGAACTTCAAGAATCACTTACAGTGCTGCGTTCGACCCTCGAATCTACTGCTAACGGTATACTTGCAGTAAATTTTGAAGGTGAGGTTCTTTGTTACAACCACAAATTTATGGATATGTGGCATTTTCCAAGTGAGGTGCCAGTAACAAAAGGATGCGATCGCGCGAAAAGTTTTTTTGAGTCGCAAGTCAAAGAACCGGAATTATTCCGTCGTGCGGTTTGGGAAATGCCCTGCGACACTGAATCAGAAAGTTACGATTTGGTAGAATTAAAAGATGGTCGAATTTTCGCTCATTATTCGGAACCATATCGACTGGGTGCAAAAGTCATCGGTCGGGTGTGGAGTGTTTGCGATATTACTGAATCCAAACGCACCGAAGCAGCATTGAAGTTGAATGAATCGAGGTTTCGGACATTAGCAGAAACGACCGAAGCAAGTATTTTTTTGATTGAAACAGATCGGATTTGTTACGTGAATCCAGCAGCAGAGACACTTACAGGCTATACCCTTAAAGAATTAACTTCAAATTTTTCCCTAGATAACTTAATTAAGTGTAAAAAAGTTCGACAAGTGAGCAAGGAAAATCAAGGTACTTCTGGAGAATACCAAGAAATACAAATCAGCACCAAAAATGGTCACTTACGCTGGTTAGCTTGTACTGTTGCAACAATGAATGGAATGTTTGATTTTGGCTGTCAGTCAGTGCAACTGGTGACAGCGATTGATATCACCGACTACAAACAAGCTGAATCAGAACTTTTCCAAGCACTCGAACAAGCTAAACGACTCAGCGAACTGCGAGAACGGTTTGTTGCAATGCTTTGTCATCAATTTCGCACCCCGCTTAATGTTGTCTCGTTTTCTGCCGACTTGCTGCGAAAACATATCCACCAGTGGAATGAAGAGAAAAATCGCTCGTATCTCGATTTAATCCAAACTGCTGTCAAAGAAATCGCTCACTTACTCGACGATATTTTACTTTTTGGTAAAGCCGAATCGGCAAAATTAGAGTTCCAACCGCGACGGATTGATGTAGAATCCTTTTGTCGAGATATTTTGGTACAAATACAACTAGCGAGTGGTAATCAAAAAACAATTAACTTTATAACTAGAGGTGATTGTACCACTGCTTATTTAGACCCTAAGATATTACAACATGTTTTAAATAACTTACTCTCAAACGCAATTAAGTACTCACCTACGGGTAGTGCTGTGAGTTTAGAGGTGAGTTATCAACATGAAAGCATAGTTTTCCGAGTCAAAGATACTGGAATCGGGATTCCAGTAGTAGACCTTGAAGACATTTTTGAGCCATTTTTTCGAGGCAGTAATGTTGAAAACATTGCTGGGACTGGATTAGGACTCGCAATTGTGAAAATGCTAGTGGAATTACATCACGGGCAAGTTTACATCAAGAGCGAAGCTGGATTTGGTACAATTTTTACAGTCGTATTACCAAATATGCAAATGTTGAGCGAATAGCTGAGGATTAGAGGTTCGGTTATTTGGAACATTAATTTAAGGAAAATGCTGAGAAGCCATATTTATTATCAGAAATATTTCACGTCCCCCCAACATCCCTTGACAAGTGGGATTCAAAGTATCTGTTTCTAATGAGGATGTTTGGAAAGTCTATAGCCGTAATCTAGCTAGAGATAAAAACTATACTTCCCAAACATCCTCTCAAGTAGGGCTATTTCATTCTCCAAGTTCAAGCTGAAATTTAAGACACTCATAGATGTATAAAAGTTCCAAGGGTAATATCTCGGAGTTATTAAAAGAACTATGAGTATCGCTGTGGAAGGAAAATCAAAAGCCTTGCTTTTATGGGAAACAGAAATTATATCTTCAAATTCACAACCAGGGGAATGTCAACTTTATTCTAATTTCATATCGCCTACATTCTCCAAGGTATTACCAACAGTTTTCCTCCACAACATTATTCGTAATTAAGTAATATGCAGGATTCATCAAAAAAGATTCTCGTCATCGAAGATGACACAACTACCCGTAACATGTTCATAGATGCACTTATAGCTGAGGGTTTCAATGCAATCGGTGCAGAAAATGGTGTTATTGGTATTAAAATCGCAAAAGAATACGCACCTGACTTGGTAGTTTGCGATATTATGATGCCAAATCTTGATGGTTATGGCGTTTTAGCAGAACTACGTCGAGACCCAGTAACTGCGATTATTCCATTCATTTTTCTCACTGGCAGCGAAATGAAAGCCGAAGTTCGTAAAGGTATGGAACTTGGTGCTGACGATTATGTTACCAAACCTTCGACAGTCGATGAACTATTGCGGGCGATCGCAACCCAATTCAACAAGCAATCGCTGCTAAAATCGTGGTATGGTTCTCAATGTCCGCAAGCCGAATCGACTCCAAGCGAACCAGAAGTTATCGAGTCATCGATTTTTCCCAATGTCACCGCACTCCATGAAGTCTTTGACTTTATCGAAGCAAACTTTCAACGCGGTATTACACTCTGCGATGTCGCTGAAGCGGTTGGCTATTCGGCTGCATATCTAACTCACCGAGTTGCAAAGCAAACTGGGGATACTGTCAATAGTTGGATTGTAAAACGACGTATGGTCGAAGCGCGCGTAATGCTTCAAGAAACCGAACATACAATCGAGCAGATTGCTACGGCTTTAGGTTATCAAAATGCGTGCCATTTTTCCCGCCAATTCCGTCAGCATCACGATATCCCTCCTCAAACTTGGCGCAAGAAAAACCAATTGATGCGACGTCATGCGTTAGCTAGTTAATAATACTAGTAGTTCGTATCATTAATTTTGACATGTAGCGGGGTTCAGAATCCAGGTTTCGTAAAAGTTACCCGGATTCTAGTCATCAAACCAGTGTAGGGTGCGTTAGCGTCAGCGCGTAACGCACCATCGACGGTCTTATGTGAGGTGAAAACCTGATGCAGCATCGATAGCATCAGATGCGTTACGCTGCGAAGAGGGCACCCTACACAATTTAATTTTTTTAATTTTTCTTAATCTAGAAATATTCCTGGCGACTTACTTTGCTTCATGCTGAGTCAAGTAATTTCGCATGGAAACTTTCACCATCAATCAACGTCACTATAATAAGGTTAATTTGTCAATAGTCATTTGTTTGTTAGTAGCCATTTCTAATAACCATTAGCTACTGACCAGTGACAACTGACCGCTGACAAGTAACCAATCAAAAAAAAGCGAGCAAAATTTGGGTAATATAAAGAAGCTATAGTTTCTGTATTGTACAGAAAATTTCATACCCAAAGGAATCCCGTCCCGATGCTAACTTTAAAAATCGTAGTTTATATAGTTGTTGCTTCCTTCTGTTTAGTCTTCTTCTTTGGATTTTTGTCGAACGACCCATCTCGTAACCCCGGTCGTCGGGATTTCGAGTAAACGCTCGGTAGATTATCTGATGCCGGAAGGTGGAACAGAATTAATACCCGCTTTTTGATAAACTTGTTTTTGCTTTAACAACAAAGAAAGAAGTTGGGACACCGCCTACGGCGCTGCCAATTTAACTGGGCGTGCCACAAGAAGCGGCATATAGTAAAAGTCGGAGGGCTTATTTATACAAGCCTTCCGGCTTATAGTTGGCTATCTATAAGCTTAGTTTTGCTGCAATATGCTTCATCCTGTTTCGCCGCCACCACCTGCTATTCTAAATTCACAGCCTACAGAACCGAACCCGACGGCGAGTAGCAACACGAACGCTGGGAACCTCAAAAATACATTGGCATCCCCATTAGCATCCGTTGGTGCTGTTGTTAGCCAAAGCAACGAACATCAAACGCAGCCCGCGAAAACACAACTTGTTGCGGCAACACCAAAACCAACTCAACCAGAAAAGTTTCCACCTGAATTTACACCCGAAACTGTAAGTAAAAGTGCGGAGACATTAGGAACAGCACTAACAGTCGGCTATCCCTTACAAGATAATATTAATCAAAATTCAGTATTTGCATCTACGCCTTTAGACGAACAAGTTACTCAAACCATTACAAAAAGCCGAAATTTATCGCAGCCTCAAACCCAAGTACTGTTAGAAAGAATAGCCCAATCCCCGAAACAAAACACAATCCAAAATCGGGATGCAGTTCCATCGAAACAACCATTAAAAGTTCAATTTAACGCTCAAGGTCAACAGAGCGCACCCTCAACAATTGAGTTTAAATCGCGCACTCCAGTAAACGATCCCCTCGCACCATCGAATCAAACTGGAGTCGAGTCTACACCATTACCAAATCCAACTCCCCAACAAGGACAGCAAGAACAACAACCGTTACCTCCGACGAATCCCCCCACCAATACTACCGGAACAACCCGACGAGTTATAGAAATAATTTCCGACCGTCAGGAATATGACGACCAGCGACGGGTAGTAACTGCCGAAGGTAATGTAATTGTAAGGTTTGATGGGTCAGTAGTTGATGCCGATCGCTTGCAAGTCAATTTGGATAACTTGATTGCGGTGGGTGATGGTAATGTGGCACTGACACGAGGCGACCAAGTACTGCGCGGGCAGAAGTTTACGTATAATTTTCTTCAGGATGATGGGCAACTCGAACAGGGTAGCGGTGAAATTTTCATCCCAACTGCGGGTACTGACTTGGCATTTGAGGCACCGGGTACACCCAGCGCCACCGTAGGAGTACAGAGACAGCCATTGAGCGATCGCATTCGTCAAAGCCAGCCACAGACGGGTGTCAGCAGTCCGGGAGGGATTGATTTTAGCCTTGGCGGTCAAGCTGATGCGCGTAACATTCAGCAACCCTCCGCAGGTGGAGAGGTGCGACGCATCAGGTTTGAAGCAGCGCGTGTCGATTTTTATCCGCGTGGCTTGCAAGCTAGGGATGTACGGTTGACAAATGACCCGTTTTCCCCCCCAGAATTACAAATTCGTGCCGATAAGTTAACTCTAACGCGAGAAACACCCTTACGAGACCGAGTTGAAACGACCGGACAGCGGTTGGTATTCGACCAGCGGACAACTATTCCGATTCCTAAAAATTCGCAAGTAATTGACCGCAGGGAAAGGGATGCGACACCTGCATTGGCTTCGATTGGGTTCGATGGCGACGAGCGAGGTGGTATATTTGTTGAACGTGGTTTTGAAGCGTTCAATACCGATACGGCACGTTTGACCATTACACCGCAGTTTTTTGCTCAAAAGGCAATTACCGGAAGCGAAAATATTGCTTCGCTATTTGGGTTAAAATCTCGATTTAATGCAGTTTTGAGTCCTCAAAGTCGCGTTGAAGGAGTTGCCACCTTCGAGAATCTCGATTTGAGTAAGATTGAAGATAGTCTCAGGGGTAGTTTACGGTATCAACAAGCTTTAGGTTCGCAAAATCCCCACATCTTAAATTTAGAATACATCTACCGCGATCGCCTTTACAATGGTTCGCTGGGTTTCCAACGAGTACAAAGCAGTTTGGGAGGTGTACTTCTTTCCCCCGTGATTCCTTTGGGAAGAAGTGGGTTAAATCTCAGCTATCAAGTTGGTGCCCAATATATTAATGCGAATACCGACCGTCTTAACTTACTCGAAGTCAACCGCGAAAACAACCGCATCTCTTTAGGTCGTCTCCAAGGCAATGTCAAGCTTTTTGGTGGTATTCCGATTTGGCAAGGAAAAGGTTTAGCACCGACACCGACTGAGGGTTTACGATACACGGCAAACCCGGTTGTACCGTATTTGAGTGCTTTTGGAGAAGTTAACGCGACAACGAGTTATTACAGTAGTGGAGATTCCCAAAATACTTTATTTGGTACTATCGGTTTATCGGGGCAAGTTGGTAATTTTTCCAAACCGTTTTTGGACTACACTGGGGTTCAAGTTAGTTATTCACAAGGTTTAAATAACGGTTTATCTCCATTTCTATTCGACCGTTCGGTTGATAATCGGGTTCTCAACCTGGGAATAGTGCAGCAAGTTTACGGTCCGTTTCGTTTTGGTTTCCAAACCTCGATTAATTTGGATACAAGTCAGCGAATTAGCACGGAATATTCAGTTGAGTACAGTCGTCGTACCTATGGGGTAACGTTACGATACAACCCAATTCAAGAATTGGGTGGTATTAGTTTCCGGATTAGTGACTTCAATTGGACTGGTGGAACCGATCCATTTTCTGACCGCACTGAAGTTAAACCTGTTGTTGGTGGTGTCGAACAAAGATGAGGGAGAAGGAAGTTAGGAGTTAGGAGTTGAGAGTTGGCAGGTATGAGTTATAAGTTAGGAGTTATAAGTTAGGAATTGAGAGGTATGAATTGGGAGTTGAAAAATAAGCAATTATTAATAACCTTTCCCCTTCCTGATTTTCTGTATCTGCAATTCCTAACTCCTAACTCTTAGAGGATGTTTTAAAAGTGTCTGTGAATGTCATGCTGAGGAACGAAGCATCTCAGTATACGGGTTCAACCCTAGATTCTTCGTTCCGCTGCGCTCCACTCAGAATGACAATTTATACCTTCCTTGACTTTTCAAACATCCTTTTAACTCCTAACTCCTAACTATCTTTTCCAGAGTTTTTGAATCAACCGAATTACTTTGACAAATTTATCTTCCAACCATAGCATCAAATTATCCAACCATTCCAAGGCTAATTCTAGCGGGTGTTTGTCGTATCCAACTGTACTTGCCTTGATTTCGATAAAGTCGCTTTTTTCAGGTTGGGTGGTATCAGATTCGTTATTTATATCTATATCTATATTATGGTGACTGCGATTATCTAATATTGTAATTTTTGGTTTGTTTTGTTGCGAAGCAGTAGTTATACCAGATTTGCGGGAATTTGCAATAGTTTGACTCGATTTTATTTGAGTAACTAATTCCCCACCTGTTTGATTCAATACGAGATTTGGTTTTTTCGAGGATAAACGCATTTCGGGTTTTTGTTGAGTTACAGATGCATTGGCAATCGGTACTTGGGCAAATAAATCATCGAATGTTAACCAGGGGTTTTCGATATCGTTATCGCTTTTGTGTTGAGATTCCAGTAAAGCTGCGGTTTGACGTGGTGACAGTCTTTTATTTATGTTACTACTTGCATTATCTTGTGCTGGTATCGCTTGATGAGTGGAATTTCCGAAAAAGTAGTTGATTGCTTGCCAAATCAAAGTTGAAATTGGTGGTGTTTGATTTTCTAATTCCTCAACATTGTCATTTCGAGTTATTTCACTGCCATAAAGGAATAAATTGAAATTTTGTTGAACTACACCCAAAAGCTGAGAACTTCCTTGTCGAACAATTATAGCTGCACGCGATACAGGGACTAAAGTACTCAATTCCAACTTTGCTATGGCAGCATCGATTAATTCGAGTCGCTCTAATTTAAGCAAATTCGATTTTACCTCTTTATCGAAGCTAACTACCTCGGTTGCTGGTAAACTGGCTGGATTATTAGCCGTGATTTTTCGCAATAAATTTTCTATTTCTGGTAATAATTTTTTTTCTACCACTACTTGATTATCGAACGCTAAACGTCGCAAACGCCAATAATCGGCAATTTCGGTAATAATTCTATCTTGTAATCTTTGTTGCTGTTTGAGAGTAAGAATATCGAGAATTTTGTTGTCCGCAGTAACGAGGACAAGGTGTCGATTTCCTAAATGCGTAGCAATACCTTGAACTGCGGGTAAACTAGCTTTGACAATCTCATTGACTTCCGAATTTTGATGGTACTCTATATAATTGAGTGGTCTTTCTTCGAGCTTAATATCCGTTACCTGCCTCGATGGTAAATTTTTCACCATCGTTACCATATTTACAATTGGACTATCTGCCGCTGGGGTAGGTTGATTTTGAATACCATCATTACTTTGATTTAAATAATGTTGATTTATTGTACTTTGAGCGTTGAGTTGTTTTCCAGCCGAATCGACTGCTTTTTTAACCAGTAACAATACTGGATATAAAATTGCCTCGATTGACCAACTTGTACTAACTTGCACTTGTCGTAAAGTGCGTTGAATGCGATCGCTTACATATTGCGATTGCCGATGGAAAAATTTGAAAAGTCTGCTTTGATAGCGACCGGGAGAAACAGAAGGCATAATTTTGAAGAGGGGAAGAGGGAAGGGTCAGAAGTCAGGAGACAGGAGACAGAAGTTGGAATGCAGAAGATAGAAGTCAGAAGTTGCAATACAGAAGTTAGAATACAGAAGTCTTTCGTTATTCGTCCTTTATTTTAACCCCTGACCCCTGACCTTCTAATTTCTGACCCCCTGACTACTGACGAAAATATCGTAGCGGAAATATGACAACTTCTGAATCTGTAACCAATACTAAAACTATTGCGGATGCGATCGCATTTTTACGGTCTTTATGTCAAATTGACATTCAGCATACTTGGCAATATTCGGAAGTCGATTTAAATGTCAGCGAAGTTTTGACTACCGATATATCGACTTGGAATAGCGCAGAGTGCAATGAGAAGGGTAATATTGCTTGGGATAAGGGATTAATAGTTTTTTGGTTGGTGCAGAAGATTGTAGTTTCCGACTTACACCCAAGTTACCCGATATCTGGTTTATCGTTACGTTTGGCTTTGGTGTGGTGGGCAGATGCTGCTTCGGTTTATGTTAATGGTAAGCTTGTTGCGGAAGGTGATTTGTTTGATTTTTCTCCAAGGGTGTTACTTTCTGATTCGGTAAAACCTGGGGATGAATATATTGTAGCGTTGCGCTTGGTTAGTCCAGGTCACGATAATGGGGCTTTAATGCGATCGCGTCTCGTGTTTGAATCGAGGGATAATTTTAATGATGCGGGTTTTGTTGCTGATGAGATTGCGGTTATTCAACAGTATTTAGAATCTTTTGCACCGGAAAAGTTGGATTTTTTGACTTCGGTTGTAAAAGAGGTATTAAACCACAAAGACACAAAGGACACGAAGGAAGAGAAGGAAGAGGTAATTAACCACAGAGACGCAGAGGACACGGAGGAAGAGAAAGAAGAGAGGAAATTTAATATATTCCTTTCGACTTTACACCAAAACCTTCTTAAAGCCCCCCTTCTTAAGGGGGGTTGGGGGGATCTAAAATCTACTATATATCTACTCGGTCACGCACACCTCGATTTAGCTTGGTTGTGGCAAGTAGAGGAAACTTGGAAAGCTGCACAAAATACGTTTGAATCGGTTTTAAATTTACAAGCTGATTTTCCTGACTTGATTTTTTGTCATTCGACTCCCGCTTTATATGCTTGGGTTGAAGAACATCGTCCCGATTTATTTCTCGCAATTCAAGAAAAAGTCAAAACAGGTAAATGGGAAGTTCTCGGTGGTTTCTGGGTTGAACCGGAATTAAACTTGATTTCGGGTGAGTCGATTGTTCGTCAGCTTCTTTACGGACAGCGTTACACCGAAGCAAAATTCGGCAAGATATCTCCGATTGTTTGGGTACCCGATACTTTTGGCTTTTGCTGGACTCTACCCCAATTTATGCAGCAAGCTGGAATTGAGTACTTTGTTACCCAAAAGCTGCGTTGGAATGATACTACTAAGTTTCCCTACGGTGCTTTTTGGTGGACTTCTCCCGATGGTAGTCAAATATTTAGTTATATGTCAGCACTCATCGGTGAAGGTATCGACCCGGTGAAAATGGCTGCATATGCGTGTGAGTGGCAAATTCAAACTGGTATCGATGATGCACTTTGGCTTCCCGGTGTCGGCGACCACGGTGGCGGTCCCACTCGTGATATGCTCGAAATTGCCCAACGCTGGCAAAATTCACAATTCTTCCCTAATCTTGAATTTATTACCGCTGAAAATTATTTACGTCATATTCAAAGAGAAGGGAGTAGTCCGTGGGGAGTAGTCCGTGGGGGAGAAGAGGACAAGGGGAGAAGCAAAAAGGAAATAGACAATTTATCTACCTCCACTCCTCAACTCCCCACCTCCCCATCTTCCCCTACTCCCTACGGACTACGGACTACTCCCTTCCCCATATGGAATGACGAGCTTTACCTCGAATTTCATCGCGGCTGTTATACTACGCATGGCGACCAAAAACGTTTGAATCGCAAATGCGAAACTTTACTCTCCGAAGCAGAGTTATTCTCTGCTTGGGCAAATATCGCTCTCCATCTCAAATATCCGAAAACTGAACTCGAAACTGCTTGGAAAAAACTTCTATTTAACCAGTTTCACGATATTCTCCCCGGTTCCTCGATTCCTGAAGTCTATACCGACGCTTTACCCGAATGGGAAGATATCAAAGCGACCGGAAACCAAATTCTCCAAAATTCCTTACGCGAAATCGCTCTCCACGCACCTTTACCAAATCCACCTCACCCCGAAGCTATACCCATCTTTGTTTTTAACTCGCTCAACTGGATGCGATCGCAAGTCGTCACCATCAGCGTACCCGATACTATCCCCAACGCTTCTATCCTCGACAGCAAAGGTCAAATCATCCCCACTCAAACCAGCGAATCTTCCCAACTCTTCCTTGCTGAAAATATCCCCTCTGTCGGATATCGCATCTTTTGGTTATGCCCGCAACCTAAAAATGGTTATAGTACAACTCATCATAAGAATACCATATCGGACTTGCGAAAGCAACTAATATTATCTCCCGAAAAATTGACTTTAGAAAACGAATTTTTACGGGTAATTGTTGACGATAAAACAGGCAATTTAACCAGCATCTTTGACCGAATTAATAATCGAGAAATTCTCAAAGGTGCAGGAAATCAACTCCAAGCCTTCCAAGACAGCGGACAATACTGGGATGCATGGAATATCGACCCCAATTACACCCAGCATCCTCTCCCAGCAGCACAGCTAAAATCAATCGAATTGCTTGATGAAGGTGAAATCCAAACCCGGTTGCGCGTAATTCGTCAAATCGGTACATCCGAGTTTCACTCTGATTACATCCTCGAAGTTGCTTCACCTATCCTGAAAATTTCTACAACAGTCAACTGGCAAGAACGTCACGTTTTAGTCAAAGCTACTTTTCCATTAAATATCGAAGCCGCAAACGCCACATATGAAATACCCTGCGGTGCAATTCAACGTGCCACCAAACCCCAAACCCCCGCAGAAAAAGCCAAGTGGGAAGTACCCGCATTACGTTTCTGCGATTTAACTGAGGGAGTCTACGGGGTTAGTATTCTAAATGATTGTAAATATGGCTACGATGCAACACCAAATCAAATTCGGCTTTCGCTGCTAAGAAGTCCGGAATTTCCTGATTCGGAAGCTGATAAAGGTACGCATGAATTTACCTATGCTGTGTATCCACATATTGGGAGTTGGGAAGCGGGAACTGTACGACGAGGATATGAATTGAATACTCCACTACAGGTAATAATTTGTCAGAATACAAATAATCCGCAACGCGACCTACTTGAAAATCAAGTAATTCAAGATAGTGTAAGTTTTCTAAATTTATCTGCCGAAAATCTGATCTTAATGGCATTCAAACAAGCCGAAGATAACCCGGAAGCTTGGATATTACGATTTTATGAATGTCATGGTGAAACCGCGCAAATGAACTTTCAAAGCGACTTAGGCGTAACTTTAGATACACCAGTTGATTTATTAGAGCGTTCTTTACCCACCCCTGAATTTTCATCTGGGCAACATACCTTAACAATCAAACCCTGGAAAATTCATAGCTTTAAGGCAGTTTTGTAATTTTGTAGGTTGGGTGGAGCGCAGCGTAACCCAACTTTTAATGTTGGATTCCACGCTCGTCCCTGTCCTATGTAAAGAATTGCCAAGGTACAGCAGTGGTATACCTTAACAATTAGTTAAGTTTTATAAACTATTTAATCATCGTGGTCATCGAATGGGTCAGCAAGTTGCTTGGACGGAGGACCAAACGAAAGGTAAATCGACACTGCGGTAACGGCAACGACTGCCGTACCTACTGCGATAATCATTACCGTTGCCGGTTCGAGATTGCTAAAAGATGTTGCGATGTCCATGAGTAACCAATAGATTATGAGTGCTATATCCTATAGAATATTACAGAAGATTAAAAAAAGCTTTGGCATCTAATCTTAAGGTGAATTATGGCACAACGGACGCGGTTGGGAGATATCCTCAGACCTTTAAATTCTGAATATGGTAAAGTTGCCCCAGGTTGGGGTACGACACCCCTAATGGCTGTTTTCATAGGGTTGTTTTTTGTTTTCTTGCTGATTATTCTGCAACTCTATAACAAATCCATCGTCATCCAAGATGTATTGGTTGATTGGCGGACTGTAGGCAGGTAAGTAAAATAAACAGTAAGTAGGACGCTTATTATCGAAGCGACCTTTAACCCGGTTAATCCGGGTTTTTTTGTTATTTGTCAGTTGGAGCGTGGTTAATAGTTAGTGGTTAGTAGTTAGTGGTTAGAATTGGAGAACATTAGAATTAAACTAAATAATATATGGGTTTCTAGTACAAAAATTTAAGCTTATAGGAGGAATTAAATGAATTTTTTTGGTATTGGTCTGCCGGAAATGGCTGTGATATTTGTAGTTGCGTTACTGGTATTTGGTCCCAAGAAGTTACCGGAAATAGGACGGAGTTTGGGAAAAGCGATTCGCGGGTTCCAAGATGCTTCGCAAGAGTTTCAAAGTGAGTTTCAAAAAGAAGCTACGCAGTTGCAAGAAGCAGTAAAGACAACAGCGGAAATTGAACCCAAGCAAATTGAAGCAGTACAGAAGGAAGAAGTATAAAGAGGGAGGTTGGGAGATGGGGAGGTGGGGAGGTGGGGAGTAGAGG
>CAXTCQ010000115.1:0-24382 GCA_964242965.1 uncultured Calothrix sp.
ATAACAACGAACTGTCTACTAGTGGCAGTGGCTTCGGTGGCGGCTCAACTGGTGGTGTTCAAGGTGGCATGGGTGGCTTTGGCGGTAGTTCCAGTGGTGGCGCTCAAGGTAGCATGGGTGGCTTCGGTGGCGGCTCAACTGGTGGCGGCAGTTCCAGTGGTGGAACACCGCAACTTGGTCCCTTCGATCGCTTGCTTGGTCTACCAGGTGTAGATGAACCCGAAGATATATTTGGTAACGTCGGTATTCCAGGGGGCGGTGCTGGTAGCGGCGGTTCAATGGGTGGCGGTTCAATGGGTGGCGGTGGTGGAGGTAATCCCTTCAGTAATTTTGGCAACCCAAATGGTCCCGGCAGCCCCTTGCTAGAAGCCTTTACTGGGCAAGCTAACCCTTGGAGTCAGCTATCTGGTATTGGTAATCCAACAAGTAATGCTAACCCCTCTACTGGTAGTGGCAACGGCGGCTCATTTGGTGGTGGTAGCAGCATAACTCCGCAATCACCATCGGATACTACTGTTACAGGTGGTAGCAACCCCATCAGTGAAACCTCAAACTCTAGCCCAGTGAGTGGTGGTAGCAGCACTGATGAATTCAGTACTAACCTGACTAACTCCATCAAGGACTACTTAGCAAATGGTGGTAGTTATTTAACAGTTGGCAGCATGGTAAGCGGTGCTGTTACCAACCTGAGTAATTCCATGATGGGCAACACCGATAGCAGCACTTCAAGTAGCAATCCATTCGCAGGTGATGGCACTTCGGGTGGTAGCAATCCATTCGCAGGTAACAGCACTTCAAGTAGCAATCCATTCGCAGGTAACAGCACTTCAAGTAGCAATCCATTTGTAAGTGAAAGCAATCCAAGTGGTAATCCGTTTACATTTGGTAGTTCATTTAGTGGCGGTAGTTCATCGGGTAGCACTGGCTATGTTCCCGTGCAAATTCCCGACAGTATTGCTAGCGGTATTGGAACAAATACGCAAGGCTTGAATAACGTTATTCAACAATTCAGTGAAGGCAACCCATTTGCAGATAGAACTGATAACAGCGAGCTTTCAGTTGATGAAGTGAAAAAATTCTTGACTTCCGTTAACCCTGGAACAGACTTTTCTTTCCTAGACAACATACCAAATCTACCAGCGTAATAGACTACAGGTAAAGATGTTCTAGTTCCAGCGTCTTTACTAAAGCGCGGTTTAACAAGCCTGCACTGAAAAGTTAAATAACTAAATATTCTCAAGCAGGCTTGTTTTTTTCCTTGGGTGTGTTCTGAATTACGTAACTTGTGTTCTAAAAAATATAAAAGGATTATTGTTAATGGAGACAACATTCTCAACCTCTTCGCTCAACCAGAGTGCTAACCCACTTGCTACCACCTCTTTATCTGGTGGAGCCAATCTCCTAGCTAATAGCAACCCTTTAGCTAGTAATAGTAGTTCTTTCACTGGTCGTAGTAGCAGTCAGTTTAGCAGTGGAAGCAGTGCGCTAGGTGGCAACATCATTACTGGTAATGGTGAATGGGTAATTAAAGGAATCGATGAAAAAAGATTCTCTTCACTTGTACAAAACACCCTTGACAATTTTACTAGCACAATCTTCGATAGACTCAATGATAAATATATAAGTGAGGGTGGCGACAAACTCACTGGCAGTGGTGTTAGTAATGAAAGCCCATTCGCTAATGGTAACAACCCATTTGGCGAAGGCAATTTGCCTGTACTACCAGCTTTGGACTTCTTGAAGTCGCAATATGGCGAAAACTTCCCCTTACCTTCAGGAGACGCTTCAAATTTCGCATCCGGTGGTAGCGGCAATCCAATTACTGGTGGCAATAATCCTCTAACTGATGGTATTAGCAATATTGGACTCGCAGGTGACAATAATGTTGTTGTCACAGGTGATGGTAGCGAGAATCCATTAGAAGTTAGTGGTAATCCTGTAACTGATGATAGTAGTATTGCTCAAGCAGGTGATAATAATCCTGTAACTGATGGTATTGCTCAAGCTGGTAGTCCTGGTGGCGGTAGCGGTGGTAGCAGTAACCCATTCGCTGATGGCGGTAGCGGTGGTAGCAGTAACCCATTCGCTGGTGGCGGTAGCGGTGGTAGCAGCAATCCATTCGCTGGTGGCACGTCGAATTTCGATATTACGAGTCTCTTAGGTGATACGTCTACTTCTAGCGATAGTCAAATTTTATCTAAAGTCTTAGACTTTACTTTAGACTTCGCAGGCAGTTTAAACTCAATGGGTTCTAACAGCCCGTTTGGTAGTATTGGTGGTAACGAGTCGCCTTTTAAAACACCTTCCGATCTTTTGAGACTTTACCGTTCGGATATGACTTCCTTCGGTCTGACTGTAGATGGTTTCACGGATTTAACAGGTGAAAATAACCCATTTGCAGGTTCTTCTAATCCATTCGCTGGCACAAACCCATTTGCAAGCGGTGAAGGCGAGGGTGGATTAGCCGAACAGGAAGGCAGACTCTCCAAATTCTTAGGCTGGGCACTTGATGGACTCTTACCTTTTACAGGTAGACCCAACGTCTTCCAAACTCCAGAAGGTGAATTACCTCTCGGTTACGGAAACAGAGACTTTGGTTCGGGTAATGCAACTATTGGTAATGCTAACCGAGATTACGGTAGTAACAACGGCAGCATCGGTAATAATAACTGGAACTGGGATTGGGCTACCAACAATGCATCAGTCGGTAATGGTAACTTCAATTTCGGAAGCTACAACAAAACCGTTGGTAGTGGTAACTGGACTTTAGACCACAGCAGTGACAACAAAACCTTCGGTAATGGCAACTGGAACATTGGCAGCAATAACTCAACTCTTGGTAATGGTAACTTCAACTTTGGAAGTAATAACTTAGTTATCGGTAATGGTAACAAGGTATTTACCAGCAATAGTATAGTTATTGGTGATGGTAACTGGTCTGTTGTTTTGGAAAACAACGCAGCTAACTTAGCTAGTATTTCCAGCATTCTTGAAAAAATGGATACGCTGGCACTAGGAAGCGAAATTAAGAGTGTAGTTGACAACTTGGTTGACACTACAGTGAAAAAAATGGGTAATGCCTTCTACGGCTTGACAGAAGACTTCGACCAATCGCAAAAGCAAACTTTTGATAATGTGATTCGTGAGAAAGATACCTATAGTTTAGAAAACCCATTCGCGTTATTGTCCAGCATCTAATACGATTAAAATCTAGGGACACATTGCTGTGCCCTACTAAACAAAAAGACCCCCGACTTTTTAGAAAAGTCGGGGGTCTTTTTTATTAGCTAAAGTTAATTATTATATAAAGTTACTATTTGATTTTTGAAAAGATGCATAGGGTTCGGCTTTTTGCGGTGTGGATGTTTGCCCCACGGTATTGTAGGGGCGGGGTGAAGAGCGCCCCTACGACTAACCTAAATTCAAACGAAAAAATAAGACTTCCAGATTTTCGTTTGAAGAATGAAACAGCCCTGCCCTTGTCAAGGGGGGCTAAGAGTTACAATAAAGCGCATCCTCTGTTTATGGTTGTGGTGGCATCTGATGTTGGAACAATAATGGCTGGTTTGATAGTTGCGAATCTTGGTCACTTTTACCGTCATAATTCTCGAACTAAATTTAAATTTGGAGTTATGCAAGGGGCTGGTCTTGGAGGTGCGATTGCGGGGGTTTTTGGAACTGGATATTGGGCTGTGATATTCAGCAGCAATTCTGAATGCATCTCAAAAAGTAATTAAAAATTTTGTCAATGAAGGATTCGGCGTACATTTTACTATTCTGCTTTTGTTGCTGACTGCAATATCGGGTATGTCCATAGGAATCTTATTCAAAATGACTGATTTTTTTAATTTATCGGCGATTTACTTTGTTACATTAGTCGATTTCGCTTTAATATTAATACTTTTATATTTATCTAAAAACTAATATTATTCATAGTTATAATATTGAAAATGCGGGCAATTCAATTAGTAGTAAATAAATAAAAATGCAATTTAAAATTTAAGATTTTTAATTGAGAAATTGAGAAGTTAGAGACTCATAACCCAGACTAATTAGAGTAGTCGGAATTATTATCAATCCTCGCTTGGGGTTTAATACCCCGACCGGATTTAGTTTGCCCGTGCGCGAGGAGCGGGTTTAAATACCCATATCTAAACCTCTTTCTTACGAATTCCAAGTTCCGAATTCCGAATTTGGAATTCCGAATTCAAAGTTAATTAATTATGACCTTCATTACTAATTTACAAAAACTTTATCAATATTTTGCACTAGTTTTAACAAGCGTGTCTAATGAACATTAACACTAACGTTACAATTAGATATTAAGCAGCTATTGAGTATTTTGTACCCTACGAAAATTGCAATCTTACAATTGATGTAGAATATCAGTCTACTATTTTATATTTCTTTGTAGAATTATTTTGATTATTGCCTGCATAGTAAATCCCCCTTTAGGAAGATGCTTTTAATTTCTTTCATTTTCAACAACGAAATTATTTAAATATTGTCTTAACAAGATAAAACCTCAAAAGAATTGACATATAAATCAAAATATTATTCATTGTAAAGACTTCAGATATATTTTAAGTTTACATTAGGAAGTAGCGAATATCACCATTTATTGTTAACAAAGCAACAAACACATAGAGCAACTTATGGACTTCTCTACGCAATTAGTTCATAACTCACGCTTCGGTGATTAAAAAAAACAGGGCATCATCAAACAGACTCAATTATGTCTGTTTCATATTTGTACGCTCCCAAAATTTGTCTTAATAAAACAGGAAAATTAGTACTATGGCAACAAACACCAATCCTATTAGCACCCCACTGTCTACTGGTGGCAATCCACTTGCAGGCAGCAGCTTCGGTGGCACTTCGATGGGCAGCTTCGGTAGCGGCTCGACGAGCAACTTGGGTGGCAACTTGATGGGCGGCTCGATGGGCGGCTTCGGTGGTAGTAGCTCAAGCAGTAGCTTGGGTGGCGGCTCGATGGGCGGCGGTGGTTCCACCACAGGCATCCCCTCTACTGGCGGCAGTTCAGCAGGTGGTGGTAGCAACCCAAACTCGCTTGGGCAATCACCTTGGGGTCGCTTAGAGGCAGTCGGTATCACCGACTTAGGCAGCCTTTTCAGTGGCGTAGGCAATCAATCCGGTGGTGGGGGCAACCCATTTGCGGGCAACCCGGCAGCCGCTCAGGTATTGTTTGGTGGTGAAAGCAATGGCGGATCGCCATTTAGTAGTTTGAGGACGAACATTGACAAGCTAGTTAGTGGCTCGACTAGTGGCAGCAACCCCATGTCTGGTGGTAGCGGTAGCACTGGCAGTCCTACCGCGCAATCACCCATCGGTGGCGCTGGTAGCGGTATCCCCTCTTCTAGTGGCAGCACTAGTGGCGGCAATCCCTTCGCGGGTGGCGGTATCAGTGGTTCTCCATCTGGTGAACTCACCGACCCGTTTGCAGTTGGAGGCGCGTTTGGCATCCCATCTGCTGACAGTTTCGATTTTGAGAAGTATGGCATCCCATCTGAGGGCAGCTTTAGTGGTGGTAGCGGCATTCCATCGTTCGGTGGCGGCGGTAGCGGTAGCGGTATTCCATCGTGCGGTGGCGGCGGTAGCGGCATTCCATCATTCGGTGGTGGCGGTAGCGGTAGCGGCATTCCATCGTTCAGTGGCGGTTCTTTAGGCGGCATCCCATCATTCGGTGGCGGCAATCAATTCGCTTCTTGACCTTTGTTTAGCCTGGAAGAGACTTTTCTTTTCTAGATAGGTTCAGCAATTAAAATAGGTTGAAAGCTAGAAATAATATCTTTTAACCACATCGTAATGATTAATAGAGACGCGAAATTTGAGCCAGCGCGTCGCGGAGCCAGTTGCGTGCGGGGGTTCCCCCCGTTGAGCAATCTGGCGTTGGGGTTCCCCCGTTGTAGCGTCTGGCGTCGCGTCTCTACACAACTGAAAATTTCACCGGAAAGATAAAATTTAGGACTAATCTACGTTCTGATTGCAAACTTTTTTATTAAACATATTGCTATAAATATTAGGAGAATTATTATTAATGGAACCAATGCTGTCTGTAACTTCGCTAAATCAAAATAGCAACTCACTTACTACAAATTTACCTAGTAGTGCTGGGAATCTTTTGGCTAAGGCTGGCGAACTTCTTGCTAGTAATAGTAGTTCTTCGACTGGTAGTACATTATTTGGTCGCAGTAGTAGTCCGTTTAGTGCTGGAAGCAGCGCGCTTGGTGGTAACGTTATTATTGGCGATGGTAAATGGGTTGCAACAGGAATCGACCAAAATATTGTCTCGTTACTTGCAGAAAATACAGTTAGCAATTTTACTAATATAATCTTCGATAGACTAGAGGCTAAATATGTAAGTGAGGGTGGCGATAAACTTACTGGTGGTAGTACGGTTACTAATGAGAACCCATTCGCTAATGGTAACAACCCATTTGGCGAGGGCAATTTCCCCTCACTTCCAGCTTTAGATATTTTAAAGTCGCAATATGGTGAAAACTTCCCCTTGCCTTCAGGAGACGCTACAAATTTTGGAACTGGCGGTAGTGGTAGCCCCTTCGGTGGTAGTAATACTGTAACTGATGGCAGTAGCGATATTGGGCTTGCAGGTGGTGATAATCCTGTAACTGGCGATGGTAGCGATAATCTATTTGTGAGTGAGAATAATCCTGTAACTGATAGTATTGCGATCGCAGGTGAGAATACTCTAACTAGCGGTGGAAGCGGTAATCCATTTGCTGGTGGTGGAAGCGAAAATTCATTCGCTGGTGGTGGAAGCGGTAATCCATTTGCTGGTGGTGGAAGCGGCAACCCGTTTTCAGGTGATATTAGTAAGCTAATAATTGGAGATGTTAGCGGCAACTTGTCTACAAAAGATACCCTGTCTGGAGTGTTAGATAAAATCTCAAACTTCAGTGACAGCTTAAGTTCGATGAGTTCTATCGGTGGTACTGATAGTAACGAGTCGCCTTTTGAAACACCTTCCGATCTTTTGAGACTTTTCCGTTCGGGTATGGCTTCCTTCGGTCTGACTGTGGATAGTTTCACCAATGTTACAGGTGAAAATAACCCCTTTGCAGGTTCTTCCAATCCATTTGCTGGCACAAACCCATTTGCTAGTGGCAATACCGAACAGGACAGCCAACTCTTCAAATTCTTAGGCTGGGCACTTGATGGACTCTTACCTTTTACAGGTAGACCCAACGTCTTCCAAACTCCAGAAGGTGAATTACCTCTCGGTTACGGAAACAGAGACTTTGGTTCCGGTAACGCAACAATCGGTAATGCCAATAGAGACTATGGAAGTAACAACGGTAGCATTGGTAATAATAACTGGAATTGGGATTGGGCTACCAACAATGCATCGATTGGTAATGGTAACTTCAACTTTGGAAGTTATAACAAAACCGTCGGTAACGGTAACTGGAGTTTAGACAACAGCAGCGATAACAAAACCTTGGGTAATGGTAACTGGAACATTGGCAGCGATAACTCAACCCTTGGTAATGGTAACTTCAACTTTGGAAGTAACAACTTAGTTATTGGTGATGGTAACTGGGTGTTTACTAGCAACAGTATAGTCATCGGTAATGGTAACTGGTCTGTTGTGATGGAAAATACGCCAACTAATTTAGCTAGTGTTTCCAGCATTGTCGAAAAAATGGAGACGCTGGCAATAGGAAGCGAAATTAAGACTGTTGTTGACAACTTGGTTGACACTGCCGTGAAAAAAATGGGTTCAGCCTTTTATGGTTTAACGACAGACTTTGACGACTCACAATTATCAACTTTTGATAAAGTGATTCGTGCTGAAGATTCTGATACACACAGTTCATTCTCATTTTCTTACAGCGCTTAATCGGGTCAAAATGCAGGTAGGGGCAGAGCAATGTGCCCCTGCTGCTGTTTGCGTGCAGATTACGGTGGTAAAATTAGGTCGGAACTACAGGTTACAGGCTGCTAGAGGAAATCGAGGTTCTTAAAATGTTGGGTTACGCTACGCTACACCCAACCTACAAGGCTACAGGCTACAGGGCTAATCTTATATCTACCCAAGGACGTATCACAATCTTTATTAAATTGATCTAAAATCGTAGTTAGGCAACTAAACAAGAACTATCAACTCTCGATGATTTACACCTTTGTAATAATTTAGTCGCGTCTTCTGCTGAAACTGCACAACTAAAAAGATAGCCTTGCATTAATTCGCATTTCATAAGTTTCAATACATTACGCTGTTCTTCTGTTTCAACACCTTCTGCAACTACAGCAAGGTTCAATCCATGTGCTAATGCAATTATTGCCGTCGTTATCGCCGCATCTTGAGTATTTGTAGTTAAATCGCGGACAAAAGACCGATCGATTTTTAAAGTGTGAATCGGGAAGTTCTTAAGGTAACTTAACGAACAATATCCCGTACCAAAATCATCAATCGATATTGAAACACCCATCTGATTCAATTGATTTAAAATATCTATTGTTAACTCGATATTTTGCATGGCAATAGTTTCCGTAATTTCCAATTCCAAACATTCTGGCTGTAATTGAGTCTCGGTTAATATCTGCTTAATTAACTCGACTAAGTTTGGTTGTTGAAATTGACGTGCCGATAAATTAACTGCAATCGATAGCGAACTTAAACCGAGTAAATTTTGCCAATACTTAGTTTGGGTACAAGCAGTACGCAATACCCATTCTCCAATTGGGACAATTAGTCCCGTTTCCTCTGCGAGTGGAATAAATTTAGAGGGAGATATTAACCCTAATTCTGGATGTTTCCAACGCAACAGGGCTTCCATCTTGGTGATTTTACTGGTAGTAATATTAACTTCTGGTTGATAGTATACTGTGAATTCATGCCGTTCTAATGCGTGATACAAACTATTTTCTAACGCTAATAATTCAGTCGCTTGCGAATTAATCGCAGAATTATAAAATTGATATTTATTTCGTCCTAATGATTTAGCACGATATAAAGCTACATCTGCATGTTTAATTAACGTTTCTGCATCTTCCCCATGTACGGGGTAAAGGGCAATTCCAATACTGGCACTAATATGTAAATGATGGTTTTCAATCTCGAATACTGGCTTTAATGCTGCTAAAATTCGCTCTTGTATATTCGCTGCATCCTTGGCATCCCGAATTTTGGGTAACAATATTGTAAACTCATCTCCACCCCACCGAGCAATAATGTCACCTTCGCGTAAAGATTGAGTTAAACGTTCGGAAACACTTTGTAATAATTGGTCGCCGATTACATGACCTAAAGTATCATTAATTGTTTTGAAGCGGTCTAAATCTAAAAAACACACTGCTAACTGTTCGCTGAATTCGCTCGCTTGTTTCAAAGCATCAGCCAATCTTTCATTAAATAAAACTCGGTTAGGTAAATCAGTTAATAAATCGTGCAAAGCTTGATATCTAATTTTGGCTTCGGCTACTTTGTGTGCGGTGATGTCACGAAAACTCCAAACTCGACCAACTATTTTACCTCCAATCAATTGAGGTTGCGAAAACCGCTCGAATATTCTCCCGTCTTTGAGTGCGATCGCATCGTTAATTTGTGTATCTGGATGCGCGTGTAATTCTCGAATACTATCTATATACTGTTTCGGATACTTAAGTTGGCTGAGTGCAATCTTTAAACCTAGCTTGTTATTTCCTGGCTTAATCGGTAATTCAGGAATGCCCCACATCTCCACGAACTTTTGATTAAATTCTGTGATATTCCCGCAATTATCAATAACTAAAATACCATCTGCGGTTGATTCCAATGTTGCTTGTTGCAACGAGCGCGATTTCTCTAGTTCAATTTGTACTTGCTCTCTCGAAGCAATTTCTTGTTGCAGAGCAATACTTATTTGAAGTTGGCTTTCAAGTTTGCATTCATTATGCCCTGTTTTAATAATCACCGACTGTCGCGCATTTCGACAATTTTGATATGCCAAAGAAATTGCAGCAACCGCTACTTGCAAAAAAGCAATTTCGTTGTTATCCCAAGTTAGCGTTTCTAAGTGATTTTCAAAGCTAATAAAACCTAAAAATTCACCGCCATCTTGACGTTGTGTACAACAAGTGCTATTACAATTATTTTTAGCAATGATTGGTAAAATTAGAATCGATAAAATGTTCTGCGATTCTAAAATCTGGCACTGATGCTCGGTCGCTCTTAATTTTGTCACCATCATATCATTATCAGTTGCTGCACCCGACGACAAATGGCTGACAGTTCCAGAAATACTTTCACCACGACTTAATATTTGTTCCCCGTGAGGACACAAAACTTCAGCCCAAAGGTTTTTCCATATTTGTTTATCTAATTGCGGTGAAAAACATTTTCTTTGCCATTCGGCTTTTGGACTTGCAACCAACCCAGTACAATGCTTCGGTGTAAACGTACAAGCATCGCTACTGTAATCAAATATACGCACACGACCCGCATTGCTAGTTTGACCTAAAATTTGCAAGATTTGTTGATACGATTTAGTGCTGCCATCAAAAGATAGTAAGCATTTCTCTAGTCCTACCAACGCTTCTAAATAGCGATCGCGGTTATTTAGAAGAATTTCTTGTGACAAATTATCAAAATGCTTTCTCGGAATCGCTTGGTTTTTATCTACACTGATGTGCAAGGAGTGGTTCGATGGTAACGATACACGTAGCTTATTCCAGGGTACGCCCATTGTACTGCCTCCAATTGTATTAAAGGCATTAACTACCTTACCTGCACTATCGAGGAGAATTTGCCATCTATTATTCAAGCAATAATTATTATTGGTAAACATGTGTTGACTGCGATTCTCACCAACTTGAATTCCAAGTTGATTAGAGGATTGAGATAATTTTAAGTTAACTAGCTTCGCATTCAAGCAAAAGCAACGGAAAATATTGACATCAATATTTTTTAACCGTGCAAATTGTCTTTTTTGAGTATGCACGATCCATAAATCTAAAGATACCAAAAAACCGGAATCGTCTGTCTTTAACGATGCTTTTTGATGACTTTGATTACTGTACTGCGGTATTAATGTACCATCTGGCGAATCTTGCTTGTATGGAAATAAATTATATTTATCAGCAGATGGTTTTTGGTTTTTAGACCTCAACAATGTCAAGGTTAAAAAACAAGTGGAAATAATTTTTTCCATTAAGCAGGAAAGTAAACCAACCATTAAATGCATCATGGCAGTCTCTGCTACAGTAAATTGGTGTTCGTAAGTCTCATGTCAATAACTTTTTTGGAAATTAATTTTATTGATATATGTTACTGATTTCAGCATAGTTGATATTACACACTTCCTAGATAATTTTGAACAAATTAGCATAAAAAAGAGATAGATAGACAAAAATTAAATTTATCATCTCAAATTCAAATCACGCTTATTATTTCAAAAATTTAGTTATACCTCCAATCAATGTATTTTTCATCATAGCGATTCAATATTGCAATTTTTACTTTCTGTTGAATCTTTGTAAATAAACTATCAAATATTTTAGATTCTTAAATATTTTTTTATATTTTTTTCAATCCACTTGCCAAATACAAAATCGTAAATTATCATACAAACTCACCTGCGTATTATTGGAATAATATGACCTCAGCATGACTGAAGATATTTGTAAAGCATCGCAACCATTAAGAAATAGAGATATTTCTTAATACTTAATCTTAAGGCACTATTATCACAAGCATCTGAAGTGGCTCTCATTCCAATCTTGAGGATTAGGAAGAGACTACCTTGCTGGGTTTTGGCTAATGAATACAATGGAGGTGTAAGGAGTTACGATCAAACATTTCAAGCAAATCAACGACCATTACTAAACATACTAACCAGGAGTTTAACAAAAAGTTATACCTCTGTGTAGGTAGTAATTACTGAAGTAGGAATCGCATAATATTTGTATAATTAGTTTTAATCTCTACGGCAAACACTGATAAAATTTAAGTATAATCGAGATTTATTATCAAGTTGCATATACCAGCTTTTTAGGTATTGCTTTCACGCCAAGACGCTTTAAAAAGGTAACTTACGAGTATTGTCCCAGCTTGGGGTCATTGGTATAAGTTTTAGCTAGACATTCAAACTGAATGCCGAATTAGAGTCGAAGGCAAAAAACTTTTCTGTAGAGGAATTTCAATCGAGAACTCGGTTCCTTCTCCTGGTACTGATGTACAGTTGATGGTTCCACCATGTTTTTCAACTATAATTTGATAACTAATTGCTAATCCTAGTCCCGTACCTTTTCCGACATCTTTAGTAGTGAAAAAAGGGTCAAAGATTCGCGTTCGGATTGTTTCAGCGATACCAGAACCATTATCGGCAATGCGGACTCCAATCCTACGTACACCCCTGCTCGGAAATGCATTTTCAGCAACTATATAAGTACAAATACGAATTTGCGGATTTTTCACTGTCGTTTCTTGCAAACAATCGATTGCATTCTTAATAATATTCATAAAAACTTGATTGAGTTCTTGAGGATAACACTCAATTCTTGGTAAGCAACCATAATCTCTAACTACAGTAATTTCTCGATACCTACCGCTACCTTTCAAGTTATTTTCCATTATTAAGAGCGTATTTTCGATTGCATCATGAATATCTACTAAATTTTTTTCTCCTCGATTAGAACTTGAGAAATTGAGAAGCGTAAGCACAATTTGGGAAATGCGTTCCGATCCAACTTGCATCGAAGCGATAACTTTGGGAAAATCTTCAATCAAATAGTCAAATTCTATTATCTCTAAATACTCTTGAATTAGCGGAGTCGGATTCCGATACTCTTGCTGGTAAAGTTTCACAAGCTGTAATAATCGATTTCGATAATCTTCTGCATAGTATAAATTACCTATAATAAAATTGACAGGATTATTAATTTCGTGTGCAATTCCCGCAACAAGTTGTCCCAAGCTCGACATTTTCTCGCTATGAATCAGTTGTGCTTGTGCTTGTTGCAATTCTAAAAGTGCTTTGCGGTGTTCTTCGGCTTTTTCTTGGGCAATTATAGCAGCTTCTTTACTTTTAATGTGGAGTTCGAGTAAATATAAATCAATAGCAATTTGTTCAATATCGCTTTCTTTTTGATATTCTGTCACCGCAGCATCTAAACCTGCGAGTAAGTCATTTTCAACGGTATTCAATATGTAGCATAAATGGGTATTATCTAAAGTTAACTCAGCCGAATCTAAATTTAGTAATGCTTCGATTCTCGCAAGATAATCACGGATTTGCCAATCTAATTTGAAAGGTGCTTTAAAATATATTGCCTGTAATTTCGACGTATTACCTAACTGCTTCATATTGCGATCGCTTATTAATGCATGATGCGATTTATCCATCAGCGCAGCAACCTCGCGTAATTGTTTGCGTACTTCTAGTAACTTAGTGGGAGTATCGCACTCGCTTTGTGCGTTGATAAGTACTAGCTGTAAGCACAAAAGTGCCAACCTTTGCGATAGTATTTGTTGCCGACTGCTAATATTGACTACAGTCGCATTTATTTCACGCATAGCCGCGATTTCATGAATATTTAAATTATTGAAAAAGGCAAAAAAAGGCAAAAAATTCCAATTAAAAAAATGCTGAAAATATACTGAAGTAAACATTTCCATATTCAATTATTTACCCTTTCAACATTTGATAAATTTCTTTTTTATGACGCTTTTAGACTTCAAACTGAAAAGCCAGTTAAAGATGTAAATATATTATCTAACAATTTTATGAATACGGACTTGACTGATTGAATTTGAAATTATTATTTACAATTAAGTATCATTGGTAAAACTCTATTATTTCGATTATAAAGCTATAGTTTTCTAATTCGTTAATGTTGAATTATACTTTCTTTAAAAATTACTCTTATCATCTATTGAAGAATGTATTTAAATTCAGATACTGATGATAGCTCAAAATTAAAAGATGTATTTTGCAACTTCGCTTCGGCTGATATCTAAGTTATTTAGCAAAACGAAAATGAATAAACTTAATTTTGCTCGAACAAATATTACAAGCAACTAACTTAACTTTGAGTTAGTGCCCGATTTTAGTTAAGTCTTTTTGATGTTTTAAATCACAAGCAGCAATCGTTTCGTCGAAATCACACTAGCAATCAATATTGCTTGCTAATCGAATAATTATTAGTAAAACACTAATTCGTCTATCATTAGTGTGGAATATATTTTCAAAATTAACCTATTCCAAACGGTATAAATTTAGGGAAGTCGGGGAGTCGGGGAGTCGGGGAGAGAAGAAGCAATTATTAATTCTGCTCCTCTTCCCCCCTGCTCCTTTTCTCCTCTTCCCCCCTTTTCCAAGTACAATAACTTGGCATTACTGCAAGGTACAGGCAGAAAAACAATGACTGAAACTCGAATTGGGATTATAGGTGGTAGCGGTCTATACAAAATGGATGCGCTCAAGGAAGTAGAAGAAGTATATGTAGATACCCCGTTTGGCAAGCCATCTGATGCATTTATTGTCGGAACCTTGGATAGTACGCGAGTAGCATTTTTAGCGCGTCACGGGCGGAAGCATACGTTACTACCTACCGAGTTACCGTTTCGTGCGAATATTTACGCAATGAAAAAGCTTGGTGTTGACTATATTATTTCCGCGAGTGCGGTAGGTTCTTTGAAAGAAGAAGTGAAACCACTAGATATGGTGGTTCCCGACCAATTTATCGACCGCACCAGAAACCGAATATCAACATTTTTTGGTGAGGGGATTGTCGCGCATATTACCTTTGGCGACCCGGTGTGCAAAAATTTAGCTGATATATTAGCAACGGCGATCGCATCCCAAAGTCTTCCCGATGTAACTTTGCATCGCGGTGGTACATATGTATGCATGGAAGGGCCTGCATTTTCCACAAAAGCTGAGTCAAATCTTTACCGCAGTTACGGTGCAACGGTAATTGGGATGACAAATTTACAAGAAGCGAAATTAGCACGGGAAGCGGAAATTGCCTATGCAACAATGGCTTTAGTCACAGATTACGACTGCTGGCATCCCGACCATGATAGTGTAACGGTGGAGATGGTTGTAGCTAATTTGCAGCGTAATGCCGTAAATGCTCAGAAAGTCATTATTGAAGCAGTGCGACAGTTAAGCGAAAATCCTCCAGAAAGTGATGCACATTCAGCGTTGAAATATGCAATTTTGACCAGGTTAGAGAATGTTCCAGTTGAAACAAAGCAAAAATTATCAGTAATTTTGAAGAAATATTTGTAATCGGGAAAAATACGATCCCCGACAAATAAGTGCGGATACTACTGGCGATTCAGGGGTAACGTCCCTCAGATAATGATTTTTCGTTATCCCACGATATTGTAGGTGACGATATACGGAATTAAGGCGGCGAGGTGGTTGGCAAATAACGATTTCTCGTTATCCCACGATATTGTAGGGGCACGGCACTGCCGTGCCCCTACGCGGGACTTTTGTCAAGCGAGGGGTTTTGCCCCAATTCGCGCCTTTGCATCCGTAAAAGTTGTCGGGAATATGAGACCTTCGATTAGACAACTTGAAAAACAAAGCTTAAAGAAGCCCAATTATTTGTATCCCATATATAAGTGTCGCTTTCTTTTCTCTCCACACTGGCATTTAAGCTTGTATTATGTAAATCTTGTAAAATCGCTTGAGTAACTTCGCAAGGATTTAATAAAGGCATGATGCGGGGTTGTTCAGCTTGGGTTAGCTTGGTTGCACTCAAAGCTGCAAGAGTTTGGGTAAAAGGTGCAGTACTAAAAATAAGTTGAGTTTCGTACAAGTCGTTGAGTCCCTGTAATATCCATTCAAACCCAGGAGCGCTTTGAGGTAATACAATACTCGAATTCGGTTCAATGACGATATTTTGCAGCGTTGGTTGGGTTGGTGCGGTACTAGTATCGGTAGCTTTTTGCCAAGAATATAGTGCAAAGGCGTTTTTACTACTATCCAAACCGACTAGGATTAAATAAAGAGCGCACGAGCATTTATTTTCAACTCGAATTTGCATCCTGCTACCTACGGGGATTGCGGGAGTAGAGGATTTTTTAGTTATTTCATTTGCTGTTTCGCGTTGCATTACTACTTGCTGATTGCTGCCATTAATTACCTCTAAAGTTACATTGACACCCAACCGCGATGATGAACTATTATCTGTGACTCGCCATAATTTAGCTGCAAGTAGAGTTTTTAGCTTTACGACCAGACGCTGTACTGCAAGTTTTACCGCTTCACCCGCTTCACCCGCAGTATTGGGAATTAATTCCCCACTCAAAGTAAATAACCCGTAACGACTGGTAGAAGGTAGCAGCGTCGATGCAGACAAATCTTTATCCTTGGGTTTAGCTTCGCTAAGTTTGCCAAATACGTAATCTGCGGGTTGTTCGCTTGCGACGCTAGAAATGCGCGTCAAATTCGCAAAACCGCTGGTTGCATCGACACGTTCAATTCGTTCTAAACTTTTATCGAGAGCAATATTTAAATGGATATTTCGAGGTAACATCCGCACTACTTCGCGCACGAGTTGCCCTTGTAAATTTATATTTGTGTCAGTATTGCTAACTATAGCTTTTGCAGTTAAACCAGTACGCGATCGCACGATTAAATTTAAGGGAGTCGGGAGTTGGGAGGAGCCACTGCGTTGCGGGGGTTCCCCCCGTTGTAGCATGTGGCGTTCGGGAGTGGGTAATAAAGTAAATTGTGAGTTAGCACTGTAATATTCGAGTATTTGCGGTGCAATTCCTCCCAACCATAGCTGCACAGTTTTACCATCGTCTTCAACAGATGTAACCGCTCCTTGAGCACTAACAATATTATTAAAGTGCAAATAATCATCAAATGTTGCGTTTTGGCGATTTTTCGGACTATTTAATAAAGTTGGTTTTTGGTTGCCACCCAACTGTTGCATCGCAATCCCAACTTGTGTCATTACCTGCACCGTAGTTGTTGGCATCTCCCAAAGATATTGCGTCAAAGCATAGGTAAACAACCCCGTATTAAAACCCGAAAATTGCAATTCCCTAGCTAACTGATTCGACTTTGATGTTGCAGTTATTACAAAACTTTGTGGAGTTACCGCAATTTTACTCTGGAGTTGTTTTTGTAAATCTAGTTCGGCAGCCGTAATACTTGCATCATCCGGCATTTGACGAGCGCGAACTACCATACCGCTAGGTTGTAAAATAGCAGGAAAACTATAACTTGTATCTAATATTGCTATAATATTTTCAGTAGAAAGCGATCGCAACATGAATAGCAGCGTCTCTTCTAACAAATAATTGCTATCAGCACAAATCAGCGCATTTGCCGATTTAACGCGACTGCCATACCCGCTAAAGTGGAAAAAAACCACATCACCTGGTTTGACTTGGTTGCCAAGATGGTCAAAAAAAGCTTTTTCGATAACATCTCTGGTCGCTTGTTCGTTAGTCAAAGACAAAATATCTGACGGTAGGAAACCAAAACGATGCACTAAAAGTTCCCTTTGCAATTCCACATCCGTCAGACAGCCATTCAAAGCTGGATGTTTTAGGTACTGATTAATACCAATCAGTAATGCTAACTTACGCGGACTCGCTTGTGCCAAAGCGCTGTAATATCGACTCCCCAAGCTAAAAAGCCCAGTTTCAGTAGTGCCCAATATTGCCAGTATCGAACCAACTCGCTGCAAAAAAGTCCGCCGTTTCATCATTTGACCCCCTCAAGCGATTATTGAATGTGATATCAGATTAAAGGGCTGAAATCCTGATTGTAAAGTCACAGTCAACACGGTTTTTTGCACTTAAATATGTATTTAATAATTTGGCATTGGTCATTGGTTAGTGGTCAGGTACTGTAGGGTGCGTTAGACAAAGTCGTAACGCACCATTACTAGGGTTTTGGTGCGTTACCAAGAGCGAAGGAGCGCACCCTACGTATCTTTTCAAAAATCAAATAGTTGTCCTATACTGACTACTCAAGCATTAATTGGCACTTGCATAGTCCGCGCTAACTCAGCCGCTACTTCCGGACGCGAAAACTCTGGTGGTGGCAACTCACCGCGACGCAACATTTCTCGTACCTTGGTTCCCGACAGGTGAACCCGTTCTTGGGGTGTACTGGGGCTAGTTTTCGTCGTTGCCATTTGCTTGGTACGCAAACAGTAAAAAGCATGTTCAAACATCATCGGAGTAATCCCTAATTCACCCGGTTTGAACTCATCAAAAATATATTGCGCGTCATAAGTACCGTAATAATCGCCAACGCCCGCGTGGTCGCGTCCAACGATAAAATGCGTACAACCGTAATTTTTGCGAACCAAAGCATGGAAAATTGCTTCACGCGGACCAGCATAGCGCATCGCTGCCGGATTAATCGCTAAAATTACACGGTCTTTGGGATAGTAATTTGCCAATAAAATCTCATAACAACGCATCCGCACATCAGCGGGGATATCATCTTCCTTCGTTGCTCCAACCAAAGGATGCAAAAATAGAGCATCAACCGTTTCCATCGCACATTTTTGGATATACTCGTGGGCGCGGTGGATTGGGTTACGAGTTTGGAAACCAACAATAGTTCTCCAACCATTCTCAGCAAATATTTGCCGCGATTCGGCTGGGTCGATTTGATATTTGGGGAATAAGGGGTGTGCATCGCGTTGCAATAACCACACATCACCTGCGAGATGTACGGTGCCTTGATTGTAGAGAACCTTGACACCGGGGTGGTTTTCATCGTCAGTGCGGTAAACTTTAATCGCTTCGCGTTCTTTGTTGTATATATACTTTTCGGTTAGCTGCAATACACCGATATACTCACCTTGAGAATTATCAAGTCGAACTAAACTACCGGACTTCAAAGATGCAGCAACATATTCCGACACCGATAAAGTTACCGGAATCGACCAAGGAGTACCTTCGGCAAGACGCATATCAGCCACCACACTGTTATAGTCAGCTTGATTCATAAAGCCAGTCAGCGGGCTAAAAGCACCGATAGCAATCATTTCCAAGTCGGATACAGCACGTTCGTTGAGTTGGACGCGGGGTAAAAAATCAGCCTTCGAGAGAAACTCTTCTTTTTGCGTGGAAGTGGCGATGCGGTTAACCAACTCCCCTCCGTGCGGGGCAATGGCTTGTTTTTGGTTAATGGGTGTCATTTCGGGTGTGCGATCGCTTTGACTAAATTATTTCAATATATGTACTAACTTATCAAAATGCTGTCACCGAAAGAAAAAAGATTCTAAAAAAATCGCTACAAGTCATTGGTTAATGGTACGGGTACACCTGTCAAGAGGTGTAAGTTGGGTGTAACGTTCGCGCAGCGTGTCCCCTTGGGACTCAGTGAAACCCAACATCGGACAATTTGGTATAAAGTAAAACCAAATCAATAACTTTCATAACATCGTCCCTCAAAACACTAAATGACCGAACTCACGCTTACCAACTTAAAAACAGCCGCAGCACAATTTGTTAGACAAATCAGTACAATACCAATCCCAGATTTATTTGGTTCTACAGACGGTAAAGCTGTCGGTACATACGTTGAGCAAGCATTTAATCACTTCCTGATTAAGTACTTATGACTATATACCGGGTAATGCTGCACTAGGTATCGACTTTCCTAAATTAAATGTAGACCTTAAAGTTACCTCAATTCGACAACCGCAATCTTCTTCTCCGTTTCGAGACGCAAGTCAAAAAATTTACGGATTAGGTTATCATCTGCTGATATTTACTTACGAAAAATTGGATGACAGCGCGACAAGAACAGCACGTTTACAATTTCGGGATGCTATTTTCGTGTCGCGGGAAAAAACAGGGGATTATCAAACAACCTACGGTTTACTGGGAATTTTGAGCCGTAATGGAAATAAAGATGATATTGTTGGCTTTTTAGAGGATAGAAATCTTCCACTTGATGAAATGGGACGCAATTTGCTAGCAGAGAGAATCTTACAAAGTCCACCCCAGCTTGGATATTTAACAATCTCTAATGCATTACAGTGGCGACTCCAGTATAGTCGAATTATTGATGTTGCCCACTTAAGAAGCGATATAGGAGTAGAGAACCTGCTTGGCTAAAGAATTTGGTGATTTTCAAACCCCACCTGCACTTGTAGCAGATGTATTAAGATGCTTGAATGTCAGCGGAGAAAATTGGCAGCGAGTATTAGAACCAACATGCGGCAAAGGTAATTTTATTTCTGGTTTACTATCTCTTGATACACCACCGCAAGAAATTCAAGCGATAGAATTAGATTCTACTTACTTTCAAACAGCCAAACAAATTCAAAAACCAAATTCTATTATTAATATCGTTGTTCAGCAAGCAAATATTTTTAATTTAGATTTACGGGAAAATTTGAATTGGAGCGAATCAGGTCGTTTATTAGTAATCGGCAATCCACCTTGGGTAACTAATTCTCAACTTGGTGCATTAGCAAGCAATAATCTACCAGCAAAAACTAATTTTAAGAGTTTCAAAGGAATCGAAGCTATTACAGGATGTTCTAACTTTGATATTGCCGAATATATTTGGATAAAACTTATTCGAGAATTAGCTTGCGAACGTCCAACAATTGCGCTACTTTGTAAAACATCAGTCGCTCGTAATGTACTAAAATTTGCATTTGATACCAAACTCAAAGTTAGTAATGTATCGATGCGGATGATTGATGCTAAAAAGTGCTTCGGTGCATCTGTCAGTGCTTGTTTATTTTCTTTAGATGTTGGTTCGGAAGTACCTTGTTATCAAGCAAAAGTTGATTCTGATTTATATTCAAATAAACCAGAATCAACGATTGGCATTATTGGCAACGAACTCATTGCCGATATAGAAGCTTACGAACATTCAGCATTTATCGAAGGTAAATATTCTTTAACATGGAGACAAGGTATCAAGCATGATGCAGCATCGGTAATGGAACTTGATTGTATTGCTGATGGAGTTTTTAAAAACAAACTGGGAGAATTAATCGAGCTTGAATCTAACTATATATATCCTCTGTGGAAGTGTACTGACTTGTTTCATGGAAAACTCAATTTAAAGCGAGGTGTTATAGTTCCTCAAAAGAAAGTTGGTGAGGAAACTTCTTATTTACAACAGGTCGCACCCAAACTATGGGATTATCTTCACTGCCACATTGATAAATTCGATAAAAGAAAATCCTCTATTTACAGAGGGAAACCAGCATTTTCAATCTTTGGAATTGGTGAGTATTCGTTTTCTCTATATAAAGTAGCTATCTCAGGATTGCATAAAGAACCTAGATTCAGGGTAATTACTCCTGTAAATAATCGTCCCGTCATGCTGGATGATACTTGTTATTTCCTTCCCTGCAATTCCCTCGAACAAGCTACAACGTTAAGCAACCTTCTTAATAGTTCCATATGTTTACAATTTCTTCTAGCACGAACTTTTGTAGATGCGAAACGACCAATTACAAAAAAGTTACTTCAATGTATAAATATTGATGTATTATTTGATTACTTAAAGTAAATATTTAGTAGTTACGGAATTTTTACGAGAGTATGCATCCAGAAACAGAAAAACTCCTTACTGTTCTTGAACGCTATAGAGTACAGTAGATGCCTAAGAAAGTCAGAGAGCTAAAAAGAAAATTACAGAAGCTGGGTTTATTTATCGTCCAGCAAAAGGTAGTCATACATTCTGGACTCATCCACTGATACCTGATGAACCAGTTACCATTGCTGGTAAAGATGGAGACGATGCACCAAGATATTTGGAAAAACAAGTAAATCGAGTTTTAGATAGATTAGAAGAAATGCAGGAATAGTAAAGAAAATCGTGCGGAGGAAGAATGAATTATCGCTATAGTATGGTCATCCAATGGTCTGATGAGGATAACTGCTATTTAGTACATTTACCTGAATTTCCTTGGCAGGAATATCACACTCACGGGAAAACCTACGAGGAAGCAGCGAAACATGGACAAGAAGTTATTGAATCGCTGATTGAATGGTATCAAGAACAGGGAAAAATGTTACCTAAAGCGATCGCTTTACCTGAAAAACCTTTAAAAGTTGCGTAATATTAAGTAGAAAATGGTTAGTATTCTTCTGTTATTAGTTGTTGATGGCGGCGCATTCCTTCAAGCATCGCTGACTCCGATCCATCTAATCCATCTTCATAAGCTTTATTAACGCTTTGAAGCAACTTACGATTGCGATGGTCTTTGACCCGCCGTCGGCGATCGCGTTGTAAATATTCTTCGACCGCAATCGTAAATAGCTCGCTTTGAGATATTTGCATCTCTTCTACCAAGGCTGATATTTGCTCGTAGAACGAGTCCTGGATTAAAATATCCGCATTAATTTTTGCCATTTGACAATTTGATGTCTGAATCCAAGGTATAGCCTTAATTTAACTTAAAAACAATTAGTACTCTGTTTCATTAATTTTGGTAAGTCTTGAGGTAAGACATCCGGGTTTCTCCAAGAAACTTAATTTTGACCTTTTCGCTCTTGTCTAGATCCCCGACTTCGTAAAAGAAGTCGGGGATCTAATAACCCATCAAAACTTTTGACACGAACCACTACTCTTTGGATTGGTGCGCTACTCGGTTCAAAACTGCTCAATTATTCCACCACCAAGTACCTTTTCCCCGTCGTACCACACCGCAGCTTGTCCGGGTGTAATACTAAATTGCGGTTCATCAAAGACAATCCGCACCCGCGAATTTTCTAGAGGAATCACCGTTACAGGTATGGGAGTGCAGCGATAGCGAATTTGTACTTCTGCCCGAATCGGACTCGATGGTTCTGCCATCGATACCCAATTGACCCGATTGACAGTACATTCAGGCTGAGTTGCTTTCGTGCGATCGCCTACCACTACCTTATTACTAACCGCATCCAACGCAATTACATACAACGGTTCGGCAGCAGCAATCCCCAATCCTTTCCGCTGTCCGATGGTGTAGTGATGTATACCGTCATGTTTTCCAAGTATTTTCCCGGATACATCCACAATATCCCCCGGTTTCGGCGCAAGATACTTGTCTAAAAAATTACGCATCGACCCGTTGCTTTCCACGAGACACAAATCTTGACTTTCCGGTTTGTCAGCGGTTTCAAGTTCTTGTTCTGCTGCAATGCGACGAGTTTCAGTTTTTTGCATTTCGCCCAACGGAAAAACCACCGATGCAAGCACATCTTGCGTCAAGTCGTAGAGAAAGTACGTTTGGTCTTTGTTTCTGTCAACTGCTCGTATTAATTCGTAACGTTCTGTGTTTTCGTTGAAATTAATTCGCGCATAATGCCCGGTAGCGATTCGATCCGAATCCAAATTTTCTCGCGCATATTGGAGCATCGGACCGAATTTCACGCTTTTATTGCACTGCGAACAAGGTAACGGCGTAATACCCGCGCTGTAACCCGTTACCAAATAATCGACAATATATGTTTGGAAAGTGTCGCGGATATCAACGACGTGATGGGGAACTCCTAGCTGCGAGCAAAGTTTAGCTGCATCGACCATACCTTCAGAGCAACATTGACCTTTACCCTTCATTAACCAAAGGGTCAGTCCAATTACTTCATAGCCTTGATTGTGTAAAATGGCGGCAGCAGTAGAACTGTCAACGCCGCCAGAAAGACCAACGACGACTTTTTTCATATCCGTAAATTAGCTTTGGCACTTAATTATAGGCTAGCACCATACTGTTGCAATTAGGGGTTAGGTAAATGCCCATAGCCCCTAGTTTTTACTACTGAACGCTAACAATCCAAGTGCCAACATAGCGCGAGAGCGGAACATCGCCAGGTGACTGGGTTGAACAATTGAAATAGAACATACCGCCATAAGCGGGATTTTTGATGTTTGAAAGCACGATTTCTACACCAGTGCCTGCGGGTATAGCTTCAGTCGGATAGATTTCGAGAACACGGTTATCTTTATCCCACTTTGCTTCTTGAATAGCTACCTTCTTACCTTTAGCCCGAACTTCGATTTTCTTAGGGTCAAAAGAGCCTTTATAGTTGTCGGGGTAGGAAATTACAAAGTGGGCAACAGCGGTTTTAAGTTTCCGACTATCAACGCGCAACCGCAGTCTATCCCAACCGTCTGCTTGTCCGCCAAAATCATAGCGGTAGTTGAGTTGATTTTTGGCTTCAACACCACTCCAAAGTGTCAACCCGCTTTGTGCCGAACTCAGGGCAGGAAATCCAGCAATTAAACAGCTAGTCACGGCTAAAGCAGAAAGTAAACGTCGCATAAATATAAGCTCCTATGGCATGTATCGAGTTGTGAATTGGTTGTGCAGTTAAGCGTCGTAACTAAACTTTACTACTGACTTGCTGATATTTTAGACGTTACGCGATCGCAAAAGTGCCATTTTTTGGGAAAGGGGAAGGGGAGAGGGGGAG